>NZ_JBWKFN010000030.1:36615-128236 GCF_056434245.1 Streptomyces sp. NPDC044064 | reverse complement strand
CGGAAGCTAAGCCTCACAGCGCCGATGGTACTGCAGGGGGGACCCTGTGGGAGAGTAGGACGCCGCCGAACAAATTTTGAGAAAACCCCCGCATCTTCGGATGCGGGGGTTTTCTGCGTTCAGGGTCCATTACCCCGAAGGGGCGGGCTGGCAGCAGCAGATCAGAGCCGGCCTGCCGCCTTCAGAGCGAGATATGCATCAGCCAATGCAGGCGCCAGATCCTCAGGCGTCGCGTCCACGACCGTCACCCCATGACGACGGAGTTGTTCCGCCGTGCGCTGACGTTCGTTCTGAGCCTGCGCGGCCGCGGCAGCTTCGTACACTGCCTCGGCGTTCCCGCGGGCCTGGGCCATCTGGGCGATGTGCGGATCGGCCACTGAGGCGACGAGAACCGTGTGGCGCTGGGTGAGTTGTGGGAGCACGGGCAGCAGACCCTGCTCCACCGGTGCCGCGTCGAGCGTCGTGAGCAGCACGATCAGAGAGCGTCGAGGAGCCGCACGCAGAGCGGTCGCGGTGAGGGCACGGGCGTCGGTCTCGACGAGTTCCGGCTCCAGCGTTGCCATCGCGTTGACCAGGGACGGCAGGACATCGCCTGCGGAGCGGCCCTGGACCAGGGCGCGGATCCGGCGGTCGTAGGCCAGCAGGTCCACGCGGTCGCCGGCGCGAGAGGCCAGTGCCGCGAGAAGCAGGGCCGCGTCCAGGGAGGCGTCCAGGCGGGGGATGTCGCCCATGCGGCCGGCCGAGGTGCGGCCGGTGTCGAGGACCAGCAGGATGTGGCGGTCGCGTTCGGGGCGCCAGGTGCGGACGGCCACCGTGGACTGGCGGGCGGTGGCGCGCCAGTCGATCGAGCGGGTGTCGTCGCCGGGGACGTACTCGCGCAGGCTGTCGAACTCGGTGCCTTCACCGCGCGTCAACACGCTGGTGCGGCCGTCGAGTTCCCGCAGCCGGGCCAGCTTCGACGGCAGGTGCTTGCGGCTGGTGAAGGGGGGCAGGAACCGTACCGTCCACGGAACCTTGTGGGTGCCCTGGCGGGAGAAGAGACCGAGGGGGCCGTAGGAGCGGATCGTCACGCGGTCGGCCTGGCGGTCGCCGCGCCGGGTGGGGCGCAGTCGGGTCGTCACCCGGCGGCGCTCGCCGGCCGGGACGGTGACGCGGTGGCGAGAGCTCTCGACCTCGGTGCCGGGCCGCCAGCTGCTGGGCGGCCATGCGTCGCGCAGGCGGGCCCGCAGCAGCCGGCCGGTGGGGTTCGTGATCGTGAGTGTGACGTCGGCGGTTTCGCCGAGGCGTGCAGAGGTGTCGCCGGAGCGGGACAGGACGAGCCGTCGTACCGGTGCCGCGAGGGCGAAGTCGCAGGCGCAGGCCAGGGCCAGGGAACCGTTGAGCGCGAGGATGCCCGTCCAGCCGGGTTCCAGGATGCCGACGGGGATCGAACCGAGGGCCGCGAGAAGGGCGGCGCGTCCGGTGAGTGCCATCAGCGGGGGACCGGGACGTGGGCGAGGATGGCGTTGATGACGGAGTCGGCGGTCACGCCTTCCATCTCGGCTTCGGGGCGCAGCTGGACGCGGTGGCGCAGGGTGGGCAGGGCGAGGGCCTTCACGTCGTCGGGGATGACGTAGTCGCGGCCGGTCAGCCAGGCCCAGGCCCGCGAGGTGGCGAGCAGTGCGGTGGCGCCGCGCGGGGAGACGCCGAGGGTGAGGGACGGCGACTCGCGGGTGGCGCGGCAGATGTCCACCACGTAGGCCGTGATCTCGGGGGAGACGGTCGTCTTGGCGACGGCGGCGCGGGCCGCGTCGAGGTCGGCCCGACCGGCCACCGGGCGGACGCCGGCGGCGTGCAGGTCGCGCGGGTTGAAGCCCGAGGCGTGGCGGGTGAGGACGTCGATCTCGTCCTGGCGGGAGGGCAGAGGGATCGTCAGCTTGAGGAGGAAGCGGTCCAGTTGGGCCTCGGGGAGGGGGTAGGTGCCCTCGTACTCGACCGGGTTCTGGGTCGCGGCCACCAGGAACGGATCGGGCAGCAGGCGGGGGGTGCCGTCGACCGTGACCTGGCGCTCCTCCATGGCCTCCAGCAGGGAGGACTGGGTCTTCGGCGGGGTGCGGTTGATCTCGTCCGCCAGAAGGAGGTTGGTGAAGACCGGGCCGGGCTGGAAGGAGAACTCGGCGCTGCGGGTGTCGTAGACGAGGGAGCCGGTGACGTCGCTCGGCATCAGGTCGGGGGTGAACTGGACACGCTTGGTGTCGAGTTCGAGTGCGGACGCGAGTGTGCGCACGAGCAACGTCTTGGCGACTCCGGGAACGCCTTCGAGGAGAACGTGTCCGCGGCAGAGAAGGGCGACGACGAGACCGGTCACGGCGGGGTCCTGGCCGACCACGGCTTTGGCGATCTCGGCGCGCAGGGCTTCCAGGGAGGCCCGTGCGGCAGCCGAGTCCCCGGTGTTCCCGGCGTTGTCAGTGGTCGGGTCCATCATGGACGGCGTACCTCTCTTTCGAGGGCGTCGAGTTGGTCGGTGAGTGCGATGAGGGCCGCGTCGTCGCCGGGCGGCGTTCCGAAGAGAGTTGAGTGCAGGGCCTGTCCGTCGCCCTTGAGGTGGGCGGACAGGGCGGGGAGCAGAGCTTCGGGCGCGTGCGCCTGGGCGACGGGGACGCCGACGAGGGGGGCGAGGCGCGTGCGGGTGGTGGAGCGAAGAGCGGCGGCCGCGCGGTCGCGGGCGTTGGCCTTGCGGTAGAGGCGGGCGCGGCCTTCGGCGGTTTCGGAGGCGCGGATCGCGACGGGGAGTTTCTCGGGCACGAGGGGGCCGAACCGGCGTGCCCGCCAGAAGGCGGCGAGGGCCGCGGCGATGAACAGCTGCAGGGTGCCCCAGAGCCAGCCCGAGGGGATCAGGTCGAGGAAGCTCTTCCGTTCGCCGGTGTCGGTGGCCGCGTCGGAGAGCGAGGGGAGGTACCAGACCAGATGGGGGCGGGAGCCGAGGAGTTGGAGGGCGAGCGAGGCGTTGCCCTGTGCGCCGAGGCGCTTGTTGAAGAGGATGTCGGGCGCGCCGAGCACGATGGTGTCGCCGTCCCCGGAGGCCGCCGGAAGGCGGAGCAGGGTGGCGAGGCGTTCGCTGGGGTAGCAGGAGTCGGCGTCGAGGTGCGTGGTGGTGTAGCGGATGCCGCCGGTGTCGGCGCTGCCCGCGCGTCGGGCTTCGGGCAGCGTGCAGTCGGGGGTGAGCGTCGAGTCGAGGCTGGTGGCGGGGTCCGCGGTGACCCCGGGGGCGAGTCGCTCGACGGACGAGGCGCCGGCGGCGACGAGGATCGTGCGGCCACCGGAGTCCGCCACGGCCGAGTGCAGCCTGGTCTGTTGAGCGGGCGTCAAAAGGTCGGGTACGGCCACGAGAAGCGTGGTGTCCGGGCCGGCGGCGGCGCGTGCCGAGCCGAGCGAGGTGACCACGCGCGTGGAGACGCCCCGGTCGGCGAGGAGTTCGGCGACGGCGCGGCTGCCGTAGGGGTCGGCGGAGCGCGGGTCGAGTTCGCCGTGCCGGGTCTGGGAGCGGACGGCGGCCATCGCGACGGCAGCGATCAGGATCAGGACGACGGCGAGGGCGATGCCGCGCCCGCGGGTCCAGATCTGGCGGGCCGTGGGCGACGCCGAGGTGGTCGGCAGGGTGGCCTCGGCGGTCATTGGGCGGCCCCCCGGCCGGTGTCGTGGGCCGTGCCCGTGGCGTTGTCGGCGAGGACCGGCCGGGTGCGTTCCAGGTCGCGGTCGAGTTCGGCGATCCGCTGGTACGACTGCCGGTTCGCGCTGCGCCCGCCGTATGTGACGTCGTCGAACTCCCGGGCGGCGGAGCGCAGTCGGTCCGTGTGGGCGGGGAGCGTGCGGCCGGCCTCGGCGGCGGCTTCGTCGGCGGTGCGGCCGGGCCGGACGTCGAGCAGGGTTCGCTCCTCCAGGGAGCGGACGATGGCCCGCATGCGTTCCTGGACGGCCTGGTTCCAGTGGCCCTGGGCGGCGTGTGCCTCGCCGGCCGCGCGGTGTTCGGCGGCGCTGCGGGGGCGCTCGTCGAACAGGGCCGCGGTGGAGACCGGTTGGCGGCGCGGGGTGCCCAGGCGCCACCACAGGGCGGCCAGCACGGCGACGACGAACAGGACGACGACGAGCAGGCCGAGCGTGCCGCCGGGTGTCGCGGCGGCGGCGGTGCTGAACAGTTTGTCCAGCCAGTCCCAGAAGGCGTTCAGGGCGCGCTGGAGCAGGCTGGGGTCGTTCTCGTGGTACATCCGCTTGGACAGCTCGCGGCGTGCCGCCTCCCGTGCAGGATCACGCGGGATGGTCACGGGCGGCTCGTCGCCCGAGCCGCCGGCCGCCAGGACCGTGGTGTGTGCCACGCTCAACAGGCCTCGTACGGCCGATCCGGCGGCGCCCGGCAGGGCCGGGGCCGCCGTGAGAACTCCCCCCGTCAGGCTCACCGCATCAGCTCCCCGGGACGGGGCCGGGGGTGCCGGTGCCGGAGTCCTGGACGCCGGCGGCGCGGGCCAGTTCGAGGTCGAGGGCCTCGCGGCGGATGCGCTGGTCGATGTACAGGAGCACGATGACGCCCGCGTTGATCGGGAGCGTGATCATGGCGCCGATCACCGAACCGATGCCGCTGATGATCAGGAAGCTCCAGCCGGGGCTCGGGGCGTCGGGGGAGAAGAGGCCCACCGTCCCGTCGCCGCTGACGGCGGCCGCCACGAGGGTGAAGGGGATCACGACGAGCGACGAGACGATGTTGGCGATGAGCCCGGCGAGCAGCTGGATGCCGAGGACGCGCCACCAGGAGCCGCGGACCAGCTTCGCGGAGCGGCTCATCGACTTCACGATGCTCTGCCGTTCCAGCATCAGCGCGGGCGAGGCCAGGGAGAAGCGGACCGTCAGCCACACCGCGACGACGGCGGCGGCGAGGACGCCCAGGACCACGACCGCGATGCCGGCTCCGGTGTTTCCGCCGGCGACGAGGATGAGGGTGCCGGGCAGTGCGCCGCAGAGCAGCACACCGACGGAGATGAGGCCCAGCAGGAGGAGCAGGCCGAACAGCTTCGGCACCTGCGGGCGGGCGTCCCGCCAGGCCTCGCCGGTGCTGACCGGCTTGCCGAGGACGGCGCGGCTGGTGACCGTGGTGAGCAGGGCGGTCGCGACGATGGTGCCGACGACGGTGATGACGGCCACGAGACCGGTGCCGGCCATCAATGCGCCCACGGCCTGGAGTATCTCGCTCGGCGTGGCGCTGCGGTCGTTGAGGGCGCTGGTGGTCGCGCTGTCCTTCAGCAGGAGGCCCTGCAGGAGGATCACGCTCAGCTGGGTGAGGACCGAGACGGTGAGCGAGATGCCGAGGACCGTGCGCCAGTAGGTGCGCATGGTGGAGACGGCACCGTCGAGGATCTCGCCGACGCCGAGCGGGCGCAGCGGGATCACGCCGGGCTTGGCGGCGGGCGGGGGACCGCCCCAGCCGCCGCCCCAGGCTCCGTAGCCGGGGGTGCCGTAGCCGCCGGGAGGGCCGCCGTAGGAGCCGCCTCCGTGCCCACCGGGCTGTCCGGCGCCGTACCCGCCGCCCCAGCCCCCCGGGCCGGGCGGTGGAGGTGGCGGGGCCTGACCGGGGCTCGGCGGACCCGTGGGCGCGGACCACTGACCGGGCGGCGGCTGTTCCTTGGACCACTTCGGGCCCGGACCCTGCGGGTCTGTGCCGGGCTGCGCGGCCGGCTCGGCGGGGCCGGGACGGTCGGTGGGCTCGGCGGGGCCGGACGCGCCGGGTTCCCGCCCGTCGGGCGACGGGGCGGATCCGGGCGAGGCCCAGCCCGGAGTGTCTGTCATCGATGCTCCTCTACGGTGCCCGTCCGCGGTCGCGGGGGCAGGTTGGCAGACATCGTGCCATGGGGTGGTCATCGCGTGACCGGCCGCGGTGGGGCCGGACGCCTTCAATGGTCCGCCGGATACGGGGCAGACTGACCGCATGGCTGATCAGTACGCGCAAACCGGCGAGGGCAAGCGGCCGACCGAGATACCTGTGCTCCGATGGGAGGAACCACCCGAAGGTCCTGTACTGGTCCTTCTCGATCAGACGAGGCTGCCCGGCGAAGAGGTCGAGCTGGTGTGCACGGACGCGCCCGCGCTGGTGGAGGCGATCCGTTCGCTCGCCGTGCGCGGGGCGCCGCTGCTCGGGATCGCGGGGGCGTACGGTGTCGCGCTCGCCGCCGCGCGGGGCTTCGACGTGGAGGAGGCCGCGCGGGCGCTCGAAGGTGCCCGGCCGACCGCGGTGAACCTCTCCGTCGGAGTGCACCGAGCCGAGTCCGCCTATCGCGCGGCGCTCGCGAGCACCGGCGACACCGCCGAGGCGGCCACGGCGGCGCTGACCGCCGCGCGGACGCTGCACCGGGAGGACGCCGAGGCCAGCGCCCGGATGGCCGCCCACGGCCTGGCGCTCCTGGCCGAGCTGCTGCCGGGCGGCGGGCACCGGATCCTGACCCACTGCAACAGCGGATCGCTGGTGTCGGGCGGGGAGGGCACGGCGTTCGCGGTGGCTCTCGCGGCGCACCGTGCGGGGCAGCTCCGGCGGCTGTGGGTGGACGAGACGCGCCCGCTGCTGCAAGGCGCTCGTCTGACGGCGTACGAGGCGGCTCGCCACGGCATGGCGTACACCTTGCTCACCGACAACGCGGCCGGTTCGCTGTTCGCGGCGGGTGACGTGGACGCAGTGCTCATCGGGGCGGACCGGATCGCGGCCGACGGCTCGGTGGCGAACAAGGTGGGGAGCTATCCGCTCGCGGTGCTCGCGCGCTACCACCATGTGCCGTTCATCGTCGTGGCGCCGGTGACGACGGTCGACCCGCAGACGCCGGACGGGGCGTCCATAGAGGTCGAGCAGCGCCCCGGGTTCGAGGTCACCGACGTCACCGCGCCCCAGGTTCCGGTGACGGGAGCAGGAGGCGGGATTCCGGTGGCACCCCTGGGGACCCAGGCGTACAACCCGGCGTTCGACGTGACGCCGCCCGAGTTGGTGACGGCGATCGTCACCGAGGAGGGAGCCGTCTCTCCTGTGACGGCCGAGGCACTCGCGCAGCTGTGTGCCAGGTCGCGCCGGGCGACGATCGACTAGGAGGACGATGTCGCGCCGCTCAACGGCAAACAGCCCCTCCACCTGTGGTGATCTCATTCGTCCCATACGGTCCGCGTGCCGGGTTCGCCCTTTCCGGGGACCATGGGGTGGTTTATGCCGCACATCGCCGTAGAACCGACCTCGGCGGTGGGTGCGCCGGGTGGCCGACATCCGTCATCGACATCAATGTCGGCGGACGAGGGCAGACAGTGACGGGCTCCTACGACTATCGTCACGAGGCCGTGACCTCCCTCACCAGGGCGCCTGTCGCTGTTATGAGAATGGGATGATGTCGTTTATGAAGGGACGAGTCCTTGTCGTCGACGACGACACCGCACTGGCCGAGATGCTCGGTATCGTGCTGCGTGGTGAAGGTTTTGAGCCGTCTTTCGTAGCCGACGGCGACAAGGCGCTGGCCGCTTTCCGTGAGTCCAAGCCCGACCTGGTGCTGCTCGACCTGATGCTGCCCGGCCGGGACGGCATCGAGGTGTGCCGCCTGATCAGGGCGGAGTCCGGGGTGCCGATCGTGATGCTCACGGCCAAGAGCGACACCGTCGACGTCGTCGTGGGCCTGGAGTCGGGCGCCGACGACTACATCGTGAAGCCGTTCAAGCCGAAGGAGCTGGTGGCCCGGATCCGGGCGCGGCTCAGGAGGTCGGAGGAGCCGGCGCCGGAGCAGCTCACCATCGGTGACCTGGTCATCGACGTGGCCGGGCACTCGGTGAAGCGGGACGGGCAGTCGATCGCGCTGACCCCGCTGGAGTTCGACCTGCTGGTCGCGCTGGCCCGCAAGCCGTGGCAGGTGTTCACGCGTGAGGTGCTGCTCGAGCAGGTGTGGGGCTATCGCCACGCCGCTGACACGCGGCTCGTCAACGTGCACGTCCAGCGGCTGCGCTCCAAGGTCGAGAAGGACCCGGAGCGGCCGGAGATCGTGGTGACCGTCCGTGGTGTCGGTTACAAGGCCGGACCGAGCTGACATGTCCGGGGACAGGACCGCTTCGGCTCCCGGCCGGTCCGGGGCCCGTCCGGGGCGGCCTGTCGGCCGGAAGGCGGCGGGTTCGGGCTGGGGACGCTTCTTCGAGGGCGGGCTGCTGCAGGGCGGGGTCCAGGGCAGCCCGGTCGTCCGCCTGTTCATGCGCTGGGTGCGCCGTCCGCTGCTGCCCGTCATGCGGCTGTGGCGGCGCAACATCCAGCTGCGGGTCGTCGCCACGACACTGCTGATGTCGCTGGGTGTCGTCCTGCTGCTGGGCTTCGTCGTGATCGGGCAGGTGCGCAACGGCCTGCTGGACGCGAAGGTGAAGGCTTCGCAGAGCCAGGCCACCGGCGGGTTCGCGGTGGCCAAGCAGAAGGCCGACGACGAGGCAGTCGGCGGCACGGGTACCGGCGGCGGTGACGGCACCGAGACGGCCGACGGACGGCAGTCGCAGAACGTCATCCCGTGGATGAGCGATCTCGTGGACTCGCTCTCCAGCGGCGGTGCCGGTGCCTTCGACGTGGTGACGCTCCCTGTGGGTGACGACAGCGGCGGCGGGCGCAGCCCGCGCGGCTCCGGATACGTCGACCCTTCCTCCAGCGTGCCCGCCGACCTGCGCGACCGGATCAACAGCAGTACGACCGCCGCCCAGAGCTACACCCGGATCGTCTACTCCAACGGCAAGGAGTCCCAGCCGGCGCTGGTCATCGGCAAGCAGGTGAACGACCCCAACGGCCACCCCTACGAGCTGTACTACCTCTTCCCGCTCACACAGGAGGAGAAGTCGCTCAGCCTGGTCAAGGGCACGCTGGCGACCGCCGGGCTCTTCGTCGTCGTACTCCTGGGCGCCATCGCCTGGCTGGTGGTGCGGCAGGTCGTCACTCCGGTGCGGATGGCGGCCGGGATCGCGGAGCGGCTGTCCGCCGGGCGGCTGCAGGAGCGGATGAAGGTCACCGGTGAGGACGACATCGCCCGGCTGGGCGAGGCGTTCAACAAGATGGCGCAGAACCTGCAGCTGAAGATCCAGCAGCTGGAGGACCTGTCGCGGATGCAGCGGCGGTTCGTCTCCGACGTGTCGCACGAGCTGCGTACGCCGCTGACGACCGTGCGGATGGCCGCCGACGTCATCCACGAGGCCCGCGAGGACTTCGATCCGGTCACCGCGCGGTCGGCCGAGCTGCTCGCCGACCAGCTGGACCGGTTCGAGTCACTGCTCGCGGACCTGCTGGAGATCAGCCGCTTCGACGCCGGTGCCGCGGCGCTGGAGGCCGAGCCGATAGACCTCAGGGAGGTCGTGCGGCGGGTCGTCGGCGGCGCCGAGCCGCTCGCCGAGCGCAAGGGCACCCACATACGCGTCGTCGGTGACCAGCAGCCCGTGGTCGCCGAGGCCGACGCCCGGCGGCTGGAGCGCGTACTGCGCAACCTCGTCGTCAACGCCGTCGAGCACGGCGAGGGCAAGGACGTCGTCGTCAAGCTGGCCTCCGCGGGCGGCGCGGTCGCCATCGCGGTGCGCGACTACGGCGTAGGACTCAAGCCCGGCGAGGCGACCCGCGTCTTCAGCCGCTTCTGGCGGGCCGACCCGGCACGCGCGCGTACCACCGGCGGCACGGGCCTCGGGCTGTCGATCGCCCTGGAGGACGCCCGGCTGCACGGCGGCTGGCTGCAGGCCTGGGGCGAACCGGGCGGCGGCTCGCAGTTCCGGCTGACGCTGCCGCGGACCGCGGACGAACCGCTGCGCGGCTCTCCGATACCGCTGGAGCCCAAGGACTCGCGGCGCAACCGCGGGCTCGACGACGCCGGCCTGCCCCATGGGGGCGAGGAGAAGCGGGCGACCGTTCCGGTGCAGCCGGGCGGCGGCCAGGGGCCGCCCCTGCCCGCGCGCGCACCGATCGCCCCGCGGCTGGCCTCCGTCACCCCGACCGCCGACCCGACCGCGCTGCCCGGCAACGGTGCGCGTGTGGTTCCCCGGCCCGCCGGGGGTGCACGGCGCCCCGACGACAGGACCGCGGCCGGTCCCGCATCCGACACACACGCGGGCCGTCCGGATCCGGCCGGGCCCAAGGACTCGACCGAGCCAGGGGAGGCATTTCGTGGGCGCTGACCGCGAGGGGGGCGTCCGGCGCAAGCCGGGACGCGCGGTGGCTTACGCGGCCTGTGGGGCGGTTCTGCTGGCCGGGTGCGCCTCGATGCCCGACAGCGGGGATCTGCGGGACGTCGAGTCCACGCCCCGGCAGGACACCGGGGTGCGCGTGTTCGCCATGCCGCCCGCCGAGGACGCCGAGCCCGGCGAGATCATGCAGGGCTTCCTGGAGGCCCTGACCAGCGACGATCCGCAGTACGACACCGCCCGCAAGTACCTGACGGCCGATGCCGCGCGCACCTGGCGGCCGGAGCAGTCGGCCACCGTCCTCGCGAACGGGCCGAGTGCCGTCTCCGCCCAGCCGTCCGGCGGCGGCCGGGAGGCGGTCGACACCAGCAGCCTCACCTACGTCCTGACGGGCAGCATGGTCGCCAAGGTCGACGCGCAGCAGGCGTACTCGCCCGCCGCCGGGTCCTACAGCAGGAAGGTGCACCTCACCAAGGACGGCAAGAGCGGTCAGTGGCGCATCGACACGCTGCCCCAGGGCGTTGTCATGGGCAAGTCGGACTTCCAGCGCAATTACACGTCCGTCAACAAGTACTACTTCGCCTCCACCACGACGGTCGGTGCGACCGGGCAGCCGGTGGCGGTCGCCGACCCGGTGTTCGTCCGCAGCACGGTGGACCCGATGACCCAGATGGTGCGGTCGGTGCTGAGCGGGCCGACCAGATGGCTGGAGCCGGTGGTCAGGTCCAGCTTCCCGACCGATACGGCCCTGCAGGAGGGCGTGTCGGGGCTGACGCCGGACGACCAGAACAGACTGACGGTGCCGCTGAACTCCAAGGTCTCCCGGGCCGGGTCCGCCAAGTGCACGGAGATGGCGACCCAGTTGCTGTTCACGCTGCGGAACCTGACGCCGACGCTGGAGTCGGTCGAGCTGCAGGGCCCCGGCGGACACCGGCTGTGCGACCTCACCGAGGAGCGTGCCGAGTCCGCCGCCTGGCACGCCTCGGCCCAGCGCCCCGAGTACCTGTACTTCCTCGACGGCAAGCACCGCCTGGTGCGGCTGCCCACCGGGAGTGCGGGGACCGGCGCCGTTCCGGTGCCCGGCCCGCTGGGGGAGGCCGAGAAGGAGCTGCAGTCGGTGGCCGTCTCGCGGGACGAGCACACCGTGGCCGGGATCGGCGCCGACGGGAAGGCGCTGTACGTGACCTCGCTGGCATCGGGCGGTTCGCTCGGGGAAGCGGTGGTCGGCAGTCAGGGGGCGACCCCGACCGACCGCCTGACCACGCCGAGTTGGGACGCTCGCGGCGACCTGTGGGTGGCCGACCGCGACCCGCGCCATCCGAAGCTGTACGTCCTCGAGCAGGGCGTCGGCAAGCCGGTGGAGGTCAGCATCCCGGATCTGCCCGGACGCATCCGTGACGTGCGGGTGGCCGCCGACGGGGTGCGGGTCGCGCTGGTCGTGGAGAAGGACGACAAGCAGCAGTCCCTGCTCATCGGCCGGATCGAGCGCGACGACACGTCGGGGGCCCGTCCCGCGGTCCTCGAACTGCGCTCCGCCGCCCCCGATCTGGAGCAGGTCACGGCCATGTCCTGGGCCGGGGACAGCCGGCTGGTCGTGGTCGGTCTGGAGCAGGGGGGCGTGCACCAGATGCGGTACGTCCAGGTCGACGGCTCCACCCTGGACGGTCCGGCGCCCGCGGCCCTGTCGGGTGTGAAGGCGATCGCAGCGTCCGAGGACGAGCGGGTGCCGCTGGTGGCCTACTCGGAGGACGGGATCGTACGGCTGCCGTCCGGGGACCAGTGGCAGAAGGTGGACAAGGACGGGACCGCGCCGGTCTATCCGGGCTGAGAACCCTGTTCCACCGGGACGCCCGCCTCGTGTGGGCGTCCGGCCCTGCGCAGACGCTCGTTCCGCACGTCCGCCCAGATGGCCCGCACCCGTGTGGGTGATGGTCGGTGGGCGTTGTGGCGGGCTGTCCACAGGCCGTTTTCCACAGGGGTGGCCGGTCGTCCCGGACGTTGGCACAGTGGTGGACATGCGGGGGTGGTGGCGGGACCTCACCGACCTGGTGCTGCCGGCCGACTGCGCGGGCTGCGGGGCACCTCGTACGGAGCTGTGCCCGCGGTGCCGCACCGCACTGGGCGGAGGCGCGCCGCGCCGGGTGCGGCCGGTGCCGGAGCCGCCCGGGCTGCCGGTGGTCCACGCGGCGGCTCCTTACGCGGGGGAGGTGCGGGCTCTCCTCCTCGCCCACAAGGAGCGCGGTGCGCTGGCGCTCGCCGGGGCCCTGGGCGCGGCCCTGGCGGGAGCTGTGCGGGCGGGTCTCGGGCCGGCTGGGCCCGTTGGCGCGCCCATGCGACGGCGGGGGTCCGGGAGCCTGCTGCTCGTCCCCGTGCCCTCCGCCCGGTGGGCCGTGCGGGCTCGTGGGCACGATCCGGTGCGGCGGATGGCGCTCGCGGCGGCCGGTGAGCTGCGGCGCACCGGGACACCGGCCCGGGTGGCCGCTGTGCTGCGGCAGCGGCGGGCGGTGGCGGACCAGACGGAGCTCGACGCCCGGCAGCGCCTGGAGAACCTCGCCGGCGCGCTGGAGGTGACGGCGGGCGGGGAGCGGCTGCTCGCCCAGGGCCGTGTCGTGGTCGTCGACGACCTGATCACGACGGGAGCGAGCCTTGCGGAGGCGGCGCGGGCCCTGCGGGAGGCGGTTGTATCGCGCCGCAATGGGGGAACCGCTGTGTACGGGGCCGGAACCCGGGAAGGAAGGTGTGAACGACGTATCGGAGCACGGCCGGACAGGGAGAACTGGGTGCATGGTGCACCAGAAATAGTGGCGCCGAACGTCATCGGAGAGGCGCTCCACGCAGTCGTGGTCGCCGCTCCGAGGGATTCCTTTGAAATAAACAGGAACTGAGCACCTGCCTGCATCGTTGCAGGTAGCGAGAGGGTCAATTCACCTGAACGGAGGTACGCAGCGGTAGAGGGTGACGACATCCGTCCGGGCGAGATATGTTCGGTTGTGAGGAAAGGCGCAGGCCACACCTCTCTTATCCGAATGCTGTGCTGCGGGTTTTCCGCAATCACCTGCAGCGCTGGGGTGGAGATCTTGCCCATGGGGGAGGAGGAGGTGAAGTCACCGAGTCCGAGGTTCCGGGGCTCACCGGAACCTGGTGCAAAAGGGAGATGCTCCGCCGATGGAGCGGAGCGATCCGGGAACGGAGTTCTGCGTGGACATCGTCGTCAAGGGCCGCAAGACCGAGGTGCCCGAGCGGTTCCGCAAGCACGTGGCCGAGAAGCTGAACCTGGAGAAGATCCAGAAGCTCGACGGCAAGGTGATCAGCCTCGACGTCGAGGTGTCCAAGGAGCCCAACCCCCGTCAGGCCGACCGGTGCGACCGAGTGGAGATCACGCTCAGGTCCCGCGGTCCGGTGATCCGGGCGGAGGCGGCGGCCAGCGATCCGTATGCGGCACTCGACCTGGCGGCGGAGAAGCTGGACGCCCGGCTGCGCAAGCAGCACGACAAGCGATTCTCGCGCCGCGGCGCCCGCCGGATCTCGGCGGCGGAGGTTCCCGACCATGTCCCGGGCGTGGCGACGCTCAACGGCAACGGCGTCCCCGTCCACGAGGACGAGTCGGACGGAGTGCCGACCAGGAAGATCGGTTCGCTGGAGGTCAAGGGCGAAGGTCCCCTGATCGTCCGCGAGAAGACGCACGTCGCCTCCCCGATGAGCCTCGACCAGGCGCTCTACGAGATGGAACTGGTCGGCCACGACTTCTACTTGTTCGTCGACTCCGAGACCAAGGAACCGAGTGTCGTCTATCGGCGGCACGCCTACGACTACGGCGTCATCCACCTCAGCACTGAAGCGATGGTCGCCGAGGCACCCCCGGCGACAGGGGGCACGCTGGGTGGCTGACCCACCCGGCCGAAGCTGAGCCGGTGCCCCTGGATGCGCGTGTGCGCCCCCAGGGGCACCCGTGTGCGACCACTTCGCGCCCCGCTCGTCACCTCGGCGTCGTCCGGGCATGAAATCATGACCGCACCGGCCCAACCGGTGGACCGGTGCCTTGGGTTGGCGATGGCGCAGGACCACAGGCCACAGCCTTCAGGGGGAGGAACGATGGCGGACACCTTCGGGCCGATGCGAGGCGATGACGCGGGCGACGATGTCATCGGCAGGGGCCCGGACACGGACTCTTCGGGCCGGGAGCCGATCAGAGTCCTGGTCGTGGACGACCATGCGCTCTTCCGCCGTGGCCTGGAGATCGTGCTCGCGGCCGAGGAGGACATCCAGGTCGTCGGCGAGGCGGGAGACGGTGCCGAGGCCGTCGACAAGGCCGCGGACCTGCTGCCCGACATCGTGCTGATGGACGTACGCATGCCCAAGCGCGGCGGGATCGAAGCCTGCACCTCCATCAAGGAGGTCGCCCCCAGCGCGAAGATCATCATGCTGACGATCAGCGACGAGGAGGCCGACCTCTACGACGCGATCAAGGCGGGCGCGACCGGATACCTCCTCAAGGAGATCTCCACGGACGAGGTGGCCACCGCCATTCGTGCCGTGGCCGACGGGCAGTCGCAGATCAGCCCGTCCATGGCGTCCAAGCTCCTGACCGAGTTCAAGTCGATGATCCAGCGCACCGACGAACGCCGGCTGGTGCCCGCGCCACGGCTGACCGACCGCGAGCTGGAGGTCCTCAAGCTCGTCGCCACCGGGATGAACAACCGGGACATCGCCAAGGAGCTGTTCATCTCCGAGAACACCGTGAAGAACCACGTCCGCAACATCCTGGAGAAGCTCCAGCTGCACTCCAGGATGGAAGCGGTGGTCTACGCGATGCGGGAGAAGATCCTCGAGATCCGCTAGCCCCTAGCCGAGAAGGCCGGCGAGTTCCCTGGTGAGGGGCTCGCGGAGCTCGGGTGCCTCCACCCGCTCCACCCGGACGTCCGCGCAGTTCACCCAGGTCGCGGCCTCGACGAGAGCCTGCGCCACCGCCGGGACCGCCTTCGGGCCGTCCAGGGTGACCTGCCTGGCCACCAGGGTGCTGCCCTCGCGGGCCGGATCGACACGCCCGACCAGCAGACCGCCCGCCAGCACCGGCATCGCGAAGTAGCCGTAGACCCGCTTCGGCTTGGGGACGTAGGCCTCCAGGCGGTGGGTGAAGCCGAAGATCCGCTCCGTGCGCGCCCGCTCCCAGATCAGCGAGTCGAACGGGGACAGCAGCGTGGTGCGGTGACGGCCGCGCGGCGGTGTGGCGAGGGCCGCCGGGTCCGCCCAGGCAGGCTTGCCCCAGCCCTCCACCTCGACCGGCACCAGACCCGAGTCGGCGATCACCGCATCGACCTGCTCGCCCCTGAGACGGTGGTAGTCCGCGATGTCGGCGCGCGTGCCGACGCCCAGGGACTCGCCGGCCAGCCGGACCAGGCGGCGCGTGCACTCGGCGTCGTCCAGCTCGTCGTGCAGCAGCGCGCCCGGGATCGCGCGCTCGGCGAGGTCGTACACCCGCTTCCAGCCGCGGCGCTCGACGCACACCACCTCGCCGTACATCAGCGCCCGCTCCACGGCGACCTTGGTACCCGACCAGTCCCACCAGTCGTTGGTCTTCTTCGCACCGCCCAACTCCGTGGCCGTCAGCGGGCCTTCCGTGCGCAGCTGCTTGATGACCTGGTCGTAGGCGCCGTCGGGCAGCTGGTGGTTCCAGTGCGGGCGGCCGCGGTAGGCGCGGCGGCGGAAGGCGAAGTGCGGCCACTCCTCGACCGGAAGGATGCACGCCGCGTGCGACCAGTACTCGAAGGCATGCGGTCGGGCCGGAGCCGTGCCCGTGGACGCGGGCTTCCAGTACGCCGACTCGACGGTCGCGCGGCCGACCGCGCCGAGCCGGGCGTACGGGATCAGCTCGTGCGAGCGGGCGAGGACCGAGATCGTGTCGAGCTGGACCGCGCCGAGATGGCGGAGCACCCCACGGACACCGGCCCGCCGGTCGGGCGCACCGAGGAAGCCCTGGGCCCGAAGGGCGATCCGGCGGGCGTCGTCCGCGGTGAGGGTGGTGGTGGGGCGCGGCAGGGTCGTCATGCCTCGGACGATAGGGGGTGGCACTGACAGCGCGGGGCGACCTGCGGTTTCGTCCAGCCGGGGTCAGGTCCGGGCGGGCAGGTACGGCGCCGTGGAGGGCAGGCTCAGGTCCGACGGGAGCAGGGAGCCGAGCCAGCAGTCCCGGCGCACCCCCTTGTTGTTGATGGCCGAGCGCAGGGTGCCCTCCATGGTGAAACCGGCGCGCTCCGCCACCGCGCGGGAGGGACCGTTCCCGACCTCCGCACGCCATTCCAGGCGGTCGACGGACAGGGCGAGGAAGGCCCAGCGGGCGGCGGCGAGGGTGGCCTCGGTGATGTAGCCGCGGCCGCGGTGCTCCTTCACGGCCCAGAACCCGATCTCGCCGACACCCAGGGCGCGCATGGTGATCCCGAGCATCCCCGCCAGTTCCCCGTCGGGAAGGAACACGCCGAACGTGTACATCGAGTCGTTCGCCCAGCCGTCGGGCACCATCTGCCCGGTGAAGCTCTCCGCGTGCTCGCGCAGGTAGGGCGACGGGAACTGGGAGATCCAGCGCTGCAGATCAGGGTCCTGGGCGGCCGCGTACACCGCCTCGGTGTCGTCAGGTCCGACGGTGCGCAGCACAAGACGGTCGGTGGGCAGAATGACGGGTTCCATCGGCCGATTCTGCGCGGGCGGAACGCGCCGCGCCAGTGCTTTTCGCCGTGTGTGAGCGGGTGATCACACTTCGCGCAATTCCTTGTCGCGGAGCGGCACTATCCACAGTGCCCGCCCGTTGTCCAGGGTGAAGCAGCCGTCGGACCGCCAGGCCTCCCGGCGCGGCCGGGTCCTCGCATACGATGGCCGTTGCTCAGTACGTCAAAAGGAAAACCGACCGTCCCAGGCCCGACCGGCAAGGAGACCAGCCCCCGTGT
Source organism: Streptomyces sp. NPDC044064 (assembly GCF_056434245.1). Taxonomy (NCBI): domain Bacteria; kingdom Bacillati; phylum Actinomycetota; class Actinomycetes; order Kitasatosporales; family Streptomycetaceae; genus Streptomyces; species Streptomyces sp. NPDC044064. The sequence continues at coordinate 111,122 of NZ_JBWKFN010000030.1, read as the reverse complement.
CCGTCCTCTCGAAGATCATGCGTGCAGGCGAAGGCAAGATCCTGCGCAAGCTGCACCGCATCGCGGACCAGGTCAACTCCATCGAAGAGGACTTCGTCGACCTCTCCGACGCCGAGCTGCGTGCTCTCACCGAGGAGTACAAGCAGCGCTACGCCGATGGTGAGAGCCTGGACGACCTGCTCCCCGAGGCGTTCGCCACCGTCCGCGAGGCCGCCAAGCGCGTCCTCGGCCAGCGGCACTACGACGTGCAGCTGATGGGTGGCGCCGCCCTCCACCTCGGTTACGTGGCCGAGATGAAGACCGGTGAGGGCAAGACCCTCGTCGGCACGCTGCCCGCGTATCTGAACGCCCTCTCCGGCGACGGCGTCCACCTGATCACGGTCAACGACTACCTGGCCGAGCGCGACTCCGAGATGATGGGCCGCGTCCACCGGTTCCTCGGTCTGAGCGTCGGCTGCATCCTCGCCAACATGACGCCGGCCCAGCGCCGCGAGCAGTACGAGTGCGACATCACGTACGGCACGAACAACGAGTTCGGCTTCGACTACCTCCGCGACAACATGGCGTGGTCCCAGGACGAGCTCGTCCAGCGCGGCCACAACTTCGCCATCGTCGACGAGGTCGACTCCATCCTCGTCGACGAGGCCCGTACGCCGCTGATCATCTCCGGCCCGGCCGACCAGGCCACCAAGTGGTACGGCGACTTCGCCAAGCTCGTCACGCGCCTGAAGAAGGGCGAGGCGGGCAACCCGCTCAAGGGCATGGAGGAGACCGGCGACTACGACGTCGACGAGAAGAAGCGCACGGTCGCCATCCACGAGAACGGCGTCGCCAAGGTCGAGGACTGGCTGGGCATCGACAACCTCTACGAGTCGGTGAACACCCCGCTCGTGGGATACCTGAACAACGCCATCAAGGCCAAGGAACTCTTCAAGAAGGACAAGGACTACGTCGTCATCGACGGCGAGGTCATGATCGTCGACGAGCACACCGGCCGTATCCTCGCCGGCCGCCGCTACAACGAGGGCATGCACCAGGCGATCGAGGCGAAGGAAGGGGTGGACATCAAGGACGAGAACCAGACGCTCGCCACGATCACCCTGCAGAACTTCTTCCGCCTCTACGGCAAGCTCTCCGGCATGACCGGTACGGCCATGACCGAGGCCGCCGAGTTCCACCAGATCTACAAGCTCGGCGTGGTCCCGATCCCGACGAACAAGCCGATGGTCCGCAAGGACCAGTCGGACCTGATCTACCGGACCGAGGTGGCCAAGTTCGAGGCGGTCGTCGACGACATCGCCGAGAAGCACGAGAAGGGCCAGCCGATCCTCGTCGGCACGACGTCGGTCGAGAAGTCGGAGTACCTCTCCCAGCAGCTCAGCAAGCGCGGCATCCAGCACGAGGTGCTGAACGCCAAGCACCACGAGCGCGAGGCCTCGATCGTCGCCCAGGCCGGCCGCAGGGGCGCCGTGACGGTGGCCACCAACATGGCCGGCCGCGGTACGGACATCAAGCTCGGCGGCAACCCCGAGGACCTCGCCGAGGCGGAGCTGCGCCAGCACGGCCTCGACCCCGAGGAGCACATCGAGGAGTGGGCGCACGCCCTGCCCGCCGCCCTGGAGAAGGCCGAGCAGGCGGTCAAGGCCGAGAAGGACGAGGTCGAGGAGCTCGGCGGCCTCTACGTCCTCGGTACCGAGCGGCACGAGTCGCGGCGTATCGACAACCAGCTGCGCGGTCGTTCCGGCCGTCAGGGCGACCCGGGCGAGTCCCGCTTCTACCTGTCGCTGGGCGACGACCTGATGCGCCTGTTCAAGGCCCAGATGGTCGAGCGCGTGATGGCGATGGCGAACGTGCCGGACGACGTGCCGATCGAGAACAAGATGGTCACGCGCGCGATCGCGTCCGCGCAGTCGCAGGTCGAACAGCAGAACTTCGAGACGCGTAAGAACGTCCTGAAGTACGACGAGGTGCTCAACCGGCAGCGCGAGGTCATCTACGGCGAGCGCCGTCGCGTCCTGGAGGGCGAGGACCTGCACGAGCAGGTGCAGCACTTCACGGACGACACGATCGACGCGTACGTCGGCGCGGAGACCGCCGAGGGCTTCCCCGAGGACTGGGACCTGGACCGGCTGTGGGGCGCCTTCAAGCAGCTCTACCCGGTGAAGGTCACCATCGACGAGCTGGAGGAGGCGGCCGGTGACCGGGCCGGTCTGACCGCCGAGTTCATCTCCGAGTCCATCAAGGACGACATCCGCGAGCAGTACGAGGCGCGCGAGGCCCAGCTCGGCTCCGAGATCATGCGTGAGCTGGAGCGGCGGGTCGTGCTGTCGGTCCTCGACCGCAAGTGGCGTGAGCACCTCTACGAGATGGACTACCTCCAGGAGGGCATCGGCCTGCGCGCGATGGCTCAGAAGGACCCGCTGATCGAGTACCAGCGCGAGGGCTTCGACATGTTCACCGCGATGATGGAGGGCATCAAGGAGGAGTCCGTCGGCTACCTGTTCAACCTGGAGGTCCAGGTCGAGCAGCAGGTCGAGGAGGTCCCGGTCGAGGAGGCCCAGCCGGTGGCGGAGGGCGTCCAGGACACGGTGCCGGCGCAGGCGGGTGCGCGTCCGGAGATCCGGGCCAAGGGGCTCGACGTTCCGCAGCGGCGGGATCTGCACTTCTCCGCGCCCACCGTGGACGGTGAGGGCGGCATCCTGGAGCGCGACCTCGAGGACGACGAGCCGGTGCGCTCCGAGTCGGACGGGCTGACGCGTGCGGAGCGCCGTCGGCAGGCCAAGGGCGGGCGGCGCCGCAAGAAGTAAGGCGCGGCGCATCAGCCGTTGAACGAGGGCCGGGTCTCCTGTCGGGGGCCCGGCCCTTGGCTTGTCGTGCGGCTGCCCCCGGCTGTGCGGGGCTCGTCACACCTCGTCGGCGTGGGGGCGGCTCGGGATGCCGAGTTCCACCGCCGTGCAGCGCCAGCGGAGGTCCGGGCCCTGTTCGAGGCGGAAGGCCATCGCACGGCGTTGGTCGCCGGCGGCGATGCGGGCGAAGACCTCGAGGGCGCCGGCGCGGGCCACGTAGTAGCCGATGTCGTCCACGACCGGGCGGGTGCCGTGGGTGCGCAGGGGGCCGCGTTCGGCGAGGCGGGCGAGTTCGTCGTAGGCGCGGCCCGCGGTGTGCCGGAGCATCCAGTGAACGGGGCGCTGACCGCTCAGGACGGCCAGCAGACGGTCGGCGAAGAGGTCGGTGGGGCGTGGCTGCGTCATGGCCGTCTCCGGCGTCGTACGGGCCCTGCCGCGGGCGGGGTTGCGGGGCGGTGCGCTGCCGGGGCGGCGGGAGTCGTGGCGGGTCGGCGGGCGGTGCCGCGGGCGGGGCTGGGGCTTGCGGCTCATGACCTTGTTCATCGGGGTCCCCGTTCGGTCGGCCCGGTTGATACCGGGCGGTAACTCGCTGGTGGGGATCTTGTACGGGGGTGGGGACGGCCGTCGCAAGGAAGGCGGGGCGGGTGGCGAGGGGGCGGACGTGTTCACCTATCCGGGTGGTGAGGGGACGGGGAAATCCCGTGGTTGAGCGGCCGGACAGGGTGAGGTCCGGGGCTCCGGGTGGACGCGGTCCGGGGCGTGGGCGGGGACTCGAAAGGGGACGGGCGCACGTATCCTGAAGGCCCGTCGGTGACCAGGAAAGAGCGGCCAGCCATGCGCGTCTACGTCCCCCTGACCCTCCCCGGTCTCGCCGAGGCGCACAAGACCGGTGAGCTGGGGACCGGCCCGTTCGTCGCGTACGCCGTCACGCCCGCGTTGCGTGAGTGGTACCTCTCCGACGACATCGAGGAGCTGGAGTACGCGGCGCTCAGCCGTGCCTCGCTGGCTTCGCTGCGGCTGCTGGCGGCCGATCCGGGTGCCGTACGGCGCCGGGTCGTGGTCGCCGTCGACGTGTCCGACGGCGCCGCCACGGCGGACCCGGACCGCGGGCTCGATCCGGCCGCGCTCGGCGAGGTGACGGTGGCCGGCACGGTGGCGCTCGCGAAGGCGGCGGCCGTGCATGTCGACGCCGACGACGCGGAGGACGAGGTGGCCGCGGCGGCACAGGCGCTGGAGGCGGCCGACGGCGGGGACGACGACGCGCAGTTCGTCGTGGACGGGGCCGACGACCATGAGCTGCTGTGGTTCGCCACCCAGGAGATTCCCAGCCTGGTGCACGGGGGCTGAGCGGGCCCCGGGCCGTCTGCCCGCCCTGATTGTCAGTGGGGGCGGGTACGGTTTTCGGCATGGGGATGCACGGAAGCGCGCACATCGTCTGGGACTGGAACGGGACCCTGTTCCACGACAATGACGCGATCATCGGGGCGACGAACGCGGCCTTCGCCGAGCTGGGACTGGCGCCGATCACGCTGGAGCAGTACCGCGCGCTGTACTGCGTGCCGGTGCCGAAGTTCTACGAGCGGTTGCTAGGGCGGCTGCCCACGGAAGCCGAGTGGGAGCAGATGGACGGGGTCTTCCACCGGTACTACGCGGAGCACCGGGTCCGCTGCGGGCTGACCACGGGCGCGGCCGAGCTGCTCGTGGGATGGCGGTCTGCGGGGCACAGTCAGTCGTTGCTGAGCATGTACGGGCACGAGGAGCTTGTGCCGCTGGTACGGGGCTTCGGGATCGAGCCGCACTTCATACGGGTGGACGGGCGTACGGGGCCGTCCGGTGGCAGCAAGGCCGAGCACATGGTGCGGCACCTCGAGGCGCTGTCCGGGGCGGTCGAGGTGGCGCGGACCGTGGTGATCGGTGATGCCGCGGACGACGCGGTTGCCGCGCGGCACGTGGGGGCGGGAGCCGTGCTGTACACCGGGGGGTCGCACAGCCGGGCCAGCCTGGAGGAGGTCGGGGTTCCGGTCGTGGACACGCTGGCCGAGGCGGTGGCGGAGGCGCAGCGGCTGGCGGCGTGAGCCCCGCCCGATCCTCGCCAGCGCTCAGTTGACCGGCGCCTTGGCCCTGAGCACCTTCAGGAACTCCCGCATCCACGCCGGATGGTCCGGCCAGGCGCGGGAGGAGACCAGGGTGCCGTCGACCACCGCTTCGCTGTCCTCGAAGTGGGCTCCCGCGGTCTGCATGTCCAGTTCCAGGGCCGGGTACGCCGTGACGCGGCGGCCGCGCAGGGTGTCGATCGCGGCGGTCAGCAGAGGGCCGTGGCAGATCTGGGCGACGGGCTTGTCCGCGTCGAAGAAGGCCTTGAGGATCTTGCGCAGTTCGGGGTCGTTGCGCAGGTACTCGGGGGCGCGGCCGCCGGGGATGACGATCGCCGCGTAGTGACCGGGATCCACCTCGGAGAAGGCGAGGTCGGCGGGCCAGGTGTAGCCGGGCTTCTCGGTGTAGGTGTCGAAGCCGGGCTCGAAGTCGTGGACGACGAAGCGGAGCGTCTTGCGGGTGGGAGCCGCGATGTCGACGTCGTAGCCTTCCTCGCGCAGCCGCTGGTAGGGGTAGAGGACTTCCAGGGACTCCGCTGCGTCGCCGGTGATGATGAGGATCTTCGCGGGCATGTCGGCTCCTCCGGGGCGGCACTGTCCCCTCCGCGGGGGACGGGCACTGTTGCAGGCAACGTGCCTTCCCAGGGCGTGCTTGCCAAGAGGGCCCGTCGCTTTCAGGGTGCGTCCGGCGGCGTCCTGGCGCGACCGGATACGCCACTTGTCGCTGCCCCGCCCCTGTGCAGAACGTCAAACTTCGACCCCCTGTTTTGTACACATACGGCTCATGACGGGGCCCGGGTAGGGAGCGATAGCCTTGTGGCGTGATCAGCGCGATATCTCGCGGGGGCGATCCTGCCCCTGCCCTGCGCCCGGGTTGCACGGAACACCTCCGTGACCGGGCGGCGGTCGCTGGTCTTCGCGGGCGGGACGGGGGCGCGGAAGCCCCCAGGACGCCGATGACGGCCCGGGAAGCGGCGGTGCCGAGAGCAGCGTCACATCCGACGGGCGCGCCAACAATGGCCGAATACCCCCCGCTCATCTCACCTCGCGGCATAGCGTCGGATCGGTCCGGAAACCCCGGGCCGTGGCGTCGAGCCGGAGGGGAAGAGACCGTTTTTCCTTCTACGTCACGCAACGGCGCGCGACAGGAGCCAGAGGACAATGCAGACCAAGCTGGACGAAGCCAAGGCCGAGTTGCTCGAACGGGCCGCCCGGGTAGCTGAGAACAGCCCGGTCGGGGGGCACCTACCGACCGGGACGACGGGCGAGGGATCCGCCGGCACTCCCGACACCGAGTCCGTGCTCGCGTTCCTCCAGCGCTACTACCTGCACACCGCCCCGGAAGACTTCGCGGACCGCGACCCGGTCGACGTCTTCGGCGCCGCGGTCTCGCACTACCGGCTCGCCGAGAACCGCCCGCAGGGGACCGCCAACGTCCGGGTGCACACCCCGACGGTGGAGGAGAACGGATGGACCTGCAGCCACACCGTCGTGGAGGTCGTCACCGACGACATGCCCTTCCTCGTCGACTCGGTCACCAATGAGCTGACCCGGCAGGGACGCGGCATCCACGTCGTCATCCACCCGCAGATCGTCGTCCGGCGCGACCTCACCGGCAAGCTCATCGAGGTGCTGCCCACCGCGTCCCTCGGCGCCGGCGACCTCCCGCACGACGCGCACATCGAGTCCTGGATCCACGTCGAGATCGACCGCGGGACGGACCGCGCCGATCTGAAGCAGACCACCGCCGACCTGCTGCGTGTCCTGTCCGACGTCCGCGAGGCCGTCGAGGACTGGGAGAAGATGCGGGACGCGGCGGCCCGGATCGCCGACGAGCTGGTGAGCGAGCCCCGGCCGGCCGACCTTCCCGCGCCCGAGGTCGAGGAGGCCCGCGAACTGCTGCGCTGGCTGTCCAGCGACCACTTCACCTTCCTCGGCTTCCGCGAGTACCAGCTGCGCGAGGACGACACCCTCGCCGCCGTTCCCGGCACCGGCCTCGGCATCCTGCGCTCCGACCCGCACCACGCCGAGGACGACCTGCACCCGGTCAGCCCCTCCTTCGAGCGGCTGCCGGCCGACGCCCGGGCCAAGGCCCGCGAGCACAAGCAGTTGGTGCTGACCAAGGCGAACAGCCGGGCCACCGTGCACCGGCCGTCGTACCTGGACTACGTCGGTGTGAAGAAGTTCGACGCGGACGGCAACGTCGTCGGCGAGCGTCGTTTCCTCGGTCTGTTCTCCTCCGCCGCCTACACCGAGTCCGTGCGCCGGGTCCCGGTCATCCGGCGCAAGGTCGACGAGGTCCTGCAGCGCGCCGGCTTCTCGCCGGAGAGCCACGACGGCCGCGACCTGCTCCAGATCCTGGAGACCTACCCGCGCGACGAGCTGTTCCAGACCCCCGCCGCCGAGCTGCAGGCCATCGCGACGAGCGTCCTGTACCTGCAGGAGCGCCGCCGGCTGCGGCTGTACCTGCGCCAGGACGAGTACGGCCGCTACTACTCGGCCCTCGTGTACCTCCCGCGGGACCGCTACACCACCGGCGTCCGGCTGCGGATCATCGACATCCTGAAGGAGGAGCTCGGCGGCATCAGCGTCGACTTCACCGCCTGGAACACCGAGTCGATCCTGTCCCGGCTGCACTTCGTCGTCCGGGTCCCGCCGGGCACCGAGCTGCCCCAGCTGTCGGAGGCCGACAAGGACCGCATCGAGGCCCGCCTGGTCGAGGCCGCCCGCTCCTGGGCGGACGGGTTCGGCGAGGCGCTGAACGCCGAGTGCGGCGAGGAGCGCGCGGCCGAGCTGCTGCGCCGCTACTACGGCGGCAACTCCTTCCCGGAGGGCTACAAGGCCGACCACAGCCCGCGCGCGGCGGTCGCCGACCTGGTCCACCTGGAGCGGCTCACCGAGGAGAAGGGCAACGACTTCTCGCTCAGCCTGTACGAGCCGGTGGGCGCGGCCCCCGGCGAGCGCCGTTTCAAGATCTACCGCAAGGGCGACGCGGTCTCCCTGTCCGCCGTGCTGCCGGTCCTCAACATGCTCGGCGTCGAGGTCGTGGACGAGCGGCCGTACGAGCTGCGCTGCGCGGACCGCACCGTCGCCTGGATCTACGACTTCGGCCTGCGCCTGCCCAAGGCGCTGGCCGGCCCCAGCGGCGACTACCTCGGCGACGACGGCCGTGAGCGGTTCCAGGAGGCGTTCGCCGCGACCTGGACCGGCCAGGCGGAGAACGACGGCTTCAACTCCCTCGTACTGAGCGCCGGGCTGGACTGGCGGCAGGCGACGGTGCTGCGCGCGTACGCCAAGTACCTGCGGCAGGCCGGCTCCACCTTCAGCCAGGACTACATGGAGGACACCCTCCGCAACAACGTCCACACGACCCGGCTCCTCGTCTCCCTGTTCGAGGCGCGGATGTCCCCGGACCGGCAGAGGGCCGGCCTGGAGATCGTGGATGCCCTGCTGGAGGAGCTGGAGGCGGCCCTGGACCAGGTGGCGAGCCTGGACGAGGACCGTATCCTGCGCTCGTTCCTGACCGTCATCAAGGCGACCCTGCGCACGAACTTCTTCCAGGAGGCGCTCGGCGGCCGGCCGCACGAGTACGTGTCCATGAAGTTCGACCCGCAGGCCATCCCGGACCTGCCCGCGCCGCGCCCGGCGTACGAGATCTGGGTGTACTCGCCGCGTGTCGAGGGTGTGCACCTGCGCTTCGGCAAGGTCGCCCGAGGCGGCCTGCGCTGGTCGGACCGCCGTGAGGACTTCCGTACCGAGATCCTCGGCCTGGTCAAGGCGCAGATGGTGAAGAACACCGTCATCGTGCCGGTCGGCGCCAAGGGCGGCTTCGTCGCCAAGCAGCTGCCGGACCCGGCCGTCGACCGGGACGCATGGCTGGCCGAGGGCATCGCCAGCTACAAGACGTTCATCTCGGCGCTGCTCGACATCACGGACAACATGGTGGCCGGCGAGGTCGTGCCGCCGCAGGACGTGGTCCGGCACGACGGCGACGACACCTACCTGGTGGTCGCGGCCGACAAGGGCACGGCGACGTTCTCCGACATCGCCAACGGGGTCGCCGAGAAGTACAACTTCTGGCTCGGCGACGCCTTCGCCTCCGGCGGCTCGGCCGGCTACGACCACAAGGGCATGGGCATCACCGCGCGCGGCGCCTGGGAGTCCGTGAAGCGGCACTTCCGCGAGCTGGGCGTGGACACGCAGACCGAGGACTTCACGGTCGTCGGCATCGGTGACATGTCCGGTGACGTGTTCGGCAACGGCATGCTGCTGAGCGAGCACATCGGCCTGGTCGCCGCCTTCGACCACCGGCACATCTTCATCGACCCGACGCCGGACGCGGCCACCTCATACGCCGAGCGCCGCCGTCTGTTCGAGCTTCCCCGCTCCAGCTGGGAGGACTACAACACCGAGCTGCTGTCGGCGGGCGGCGGGATCTTCCCGCGCACGGCCAAGGCGATCCCGCTCAACGCGCACATCCGTGAGGCCCTGGGCATCGAGGAGAAGATCTCCAAGATGACCCCGGCCGACCTGATGAAGACGATCCTCCAGGCGCCGGTGGACCTGCTGTGGAACGGCGGCATCGGCACGTACGTGAAGTCGTCGGCGGAGTCCAACGCCGACGTCGGCGACAAGGCCAACGACGCCATCCGCGTCGACGGCGGCGACCTGCGCGTCAAGGTCGTCGGCGAGGGCGGCAACCTGGGCCTGACCCAGCTCGGCCGTATCGAGTTCGCGCTGCAGGGCGGCCGGATCAACACCGACGCGATCGACAACAGCGCCGGTGTGGACACCTCCGACCACGAGGTGAACATCAAGATCCTGCTGAACGGCCTGGTCGCGGACGGCGACATGACCGTCAAGCAGCGCAACAAGCTGCTCGCCGAGATGACCGACGAGGTCGGCGCCCTGGTGCTGCGCAACAACTACGCGCAGAACACGGCGCTCGCCAACGCCCTCGCCCAGTCCAAGGACATGCTGCACGCGCAGCAGCGGTTCATCCGCCACCTGGTGCGCGAGGGCGACCTCGACCGGGCGCTGGAGTTCCTGCCCACCGACCGTCAGATCCGCGAGCGGCTCGGCCAGGGCCAGGGCCTGACCGGTCCGGAGACGGCCGTCCTGCTGGCGTACACGAAGATCACGGTCGCCGAGGAGCTGCTGCACACCTCGCTGCCGGACGACCCGTACCTGCGCACCCTGCTGCACGCGTACTTCCCGACGGCGCTGCGCGAGCGGTTCGCGGACGCGGTCGACAGCCACCCGCTGCGCCGCGAGATCACCACGACCGTGCTGGTCAACGACACGGTCAACACGGGCGGTACGACGTACCTGCACCGCCTGCGCGAGGAGACGGGTGCCTCGCTGGAGGAGATCGTCCGCGCCCAGACCGCGGCCCGCACGATCTTCCGCTCGGCGCCGGTGTGGGACGCGGTCGAAGAGCTGGACAACAAGGTCGACGCGACCGTCCAGACCCGGATCCGGCTGCACTCGCGCCGCCTGGTCGAGCGCGGCACGCGCTGGCTGCTGAACAACCGGCCGCAGCCGCTGCAGCTCGCCGAGACCATGGAGTTCTTCGGCGAGCGGGTCGAGCAGGTCTGGCAGGAGCTGCCCAAGCTGCTGCGCGGTGCGGACCTCGAGTGGTACCAGCACGTGTACGACGAGCTGTCCGCCGTCGGCGTCCCGGACGAGCTGGCCACCCGCGTGGCCGGGTTCTCCTCGGCCTTCCCGGCGCTGGACATCGTCTCGGTGGCCGACCGCACGGGCAAGGAGCCGCTGGACGTCGCCGAGGTCTACTACGACCTCGCCGACCGGCTCAGCATCACGCAGCTGATGGACCGCATCATCGAGCTGCCCCGCGCCGACCGTTGGCAGTCGATGGCCCGCGCCTCCATCCGCGAGGACCTGTACGCGGCCCACTCGGCGCTCACGGCGGACGTCCTCGCGGCCGGCAATGGCGCCTCCAGCCCGGAGCAGCGCTACCAGGCCTGGGAGCAGAAGAACTCGGCGATCCTGGGCCGGGCGCGCTCCACCCTGGAGGAGATCCGCGGTTCGGAATCCTTCGACCTCGCCAACCTGTCGGTGGCGATGCGGACGATGCGGACGCTGCTGCGCACGCATTCGTAGCCGTACGGCGATGAGAGCGCCCCGGGCCGGTCGGGCCCGGGGCGCTCTCATCTTCTCTCCGGCAGATCTCGTGGATCCTTCTTGCCGACCCTTAGGCAAAAACGTGCGGTGAATTTACCGTTTCCTGCTAATCGGTACGTTTCGGATAGGGTCGGCGCTGTGACAGTGAACCTCACCGAGACCCGCCCGGTGGCAACCGCGCCGGCTCCGGCCCGGCCCGTCACGCGTGTCGTGCTGGAAGTCGTGAAATTCGGGGTCGTCGGCGGCAGCGGCGTCCTCGTCAATTTCCTGGTGTTCAACCTGCTGCTGCACGGCCTGCGTTGGCAGGCGATGACCGCGACGGTCCTGGCCAGCTGCATCGCGATGGCGACCAATTACCTGGGCTTCCGCTATTACGCCTATCGCGACCGGGCCTCGCGCTCCCGCCGTCAGATCGTCCTGTTCTTCGTCTTCAGCGGCCTCGGCGTGGTGATGGAAAGCAGCCTGTTCTGGGTCGGTTATCACGGGCTCGAAATGCACAGCGCGTTCGAATCGAATGTGGCGAAGGCGCTGTCGATCGTGCTCGCCTCCGCCTTCCGTTTCCTCGTCTACCGCACCTGGGTGTTCCAGCAGGATGCGCGCCGCGCCGCCTAGCGCCGCGAGCGCGGTGCGGGCGTTGCCGCAGGCCGCCGCCGCGCTGGTACTGGTGCTGATGCTCCTGGTGATCGTCCGCCTGCCCTGGGCGGGCGACCTCGGCATGCACGCGGCCACCGTGCAGCGGCTGCGGCACAGCCTGCTGAACCCCGGGAACCCGCTGGTCGCCGCCGACACACCGAGCCCGTACTACTCGCCGTGGATGCTGCTGCTGGGCTGCCTCGCCAGGATCACCAGCCTGTCGGTGTTCGACGTGCTGCGGATCGGCGCGGTCGTCGGGCTCGGGCTGCTGGCCACCGGGGTGTGGCGGTACGTCCGCACGCTCAGCGCCCACCGTGCGGCGCCCGCCCTGGCGATCCTGAGCCTGCTCTTCCTCTGGGGCCCCCTGCTTTTCAACTGGAGCGGCTTCCTCGGCCTCAACTCGCTCGCGCTGACGGTGGCGTACCCCAGCGTGTTCGCGCTCGGCCTGTCCTTCCACTTCTGGGCCTGGCTCACCCGGGCGCTGCGTGCCGAGAGCCGCTGGGCGGTGTGGCTGGGGCTGGGGCTGCTGTGGGGGCTGATCCTGCTGTGCCACCAGTTCACCGGGGTGGTGGCCTCGCTGGGCGCGCTGGCGATGGTGATCGCGGCACGTCCGGGCCGTGAGGTGCTGCTGCGGCTCGGTGCCGCTCTGGCCCTCGGCGCGGTGCTGCTGTGGCTCTGGCCGTACTACGACTTCTTCTCGCTCTTCTCCGCAGGCGCGGACCTCGAGGCGATCCACCGGCCGCTGTACGACCACCTCGCCGAGCGGTTCGGGCTGGCGCTGCTGGGGGTCGTGGCGCTGGGCCTGCGCGCGCGGCGGGACCGCTGGGATCCCCTCGTCCTCTTCTTCGTGCTCGGTGTGCTGGTGTTCGCCGCCGGCGGGCTGACCGGGCACTACTCGTGGGGCCGAGCCCTGCCGGCCATGCTGATCCCCGCTCAGCTGGCGGCCGCGCTGGAGGCCGTGTCGGCGGGGAAGCGGGCCATGGGGGTACCCCCGCGTGAGCGAAGCCGAACGTGGGGGAGGGCTGGCTGGGCGTGCGCGCTCGGCGCCGCGCTGGCCGTGGGCGCGTGGGCGCAGTCGGGGACGCTCGGGTATGTGGCCGGGCGGGACGCGCTGCCCGGTGCGGTCGCGGCGAAGTACCACACGCCGTGGGTCGGGTATCAGTGGATCACGCCCTGGGTGAAGTACGGGGACGTGGTCATGGCCCGTACGTTTCCGTCCCGGCAGATTCCCGCGTACGGGCCGTACACCGTGGCTCCCGGGTATCCCGATGTGTTCCTGCCGGATGCGGGGAGGCGGGATGCGGCGGTGACGCGGTATTTCGCGGTGGGTACATCCGGCGATGCGCGGCGGGCGATAGTGCGGGAGTACGGGGTGCGCTGGGTCGTGGGCGGCAAGGGGGCCGCGGAGCCGTGGTTGCGGCAGGTCGCCACCGGGCCGGGTGGACAGGTGCTGTACCAGGTGGCGCGCTGACCGGCGCTGTACAGGCGCCGGTCACACAGCCGACGGGGCTGCAACGCACTGGGGGCGCGTGGGAACTGCGCGACCAGCTCCCACGCGCCCGCAGACGGACAACGGCCCCGCTAGCGCAGCACGCTCGCCGCAAGCCTGACCGCGTTGCGGACCTTCGGGCGGGCCACCTTCTGGACCATCGGGCGGATGACGCGGGCCGTGACTCCCACGGGGTGCCAGCGGATCTGCAGGCGACCGGGGTTGCGGCCCTCCGGCTCGATGGTGACGTCGTGCGGGGTGGCGCCGGAGCGGTAGTCGATGCGGGCCGTGACGGCGGGGAAGTCCAGCGGGGCAAGGAGGAGGCCCGAGTGGGCCAGGCCCTGCTGTTCGAGGCGCAGCAGGGGATGGCGTACCCCGGCGAAGCCCTGCACAGGAAGCGGCGCCGTCGAGAGATCCAGGCGGACGCGGCCCTCGAAGACACCCGGGCGGATCGGGTCCAGGCGGAACGGGACCGTCATGCGGCGTCGGCCGGGGGCCACCACCAGACTGGCGCGCTGCGGTCCCACCGGGAGTCGCAGACCGGGGTCGTAGGTGCGGATCGCGAGGGTGAGGGAGGCTCCGGGGCCCGGGACGAGTTCGGTGATCTCGTGGCGGAAGTGGGCGCTGGGGAAGGGGCGGGTGTCCAGCTCCAGGTCGGAGACGTCCAGTTCGTGACGGGCCCGGTCGGCGGCGGGGACGGTGTCGCCCCAGTACGTGGTGCCGGAGTCGTCGGCGGTGACGTGCCTCGGTGCCACGCCGTTGCCCAGACCCCGCGCCGCCTGCTGGGCGTCGGACAGGCGGCCGTCGCGCAGGAGTTGGAGGACCACCCGTTCCGGGCGGGGCAGCCGGGCGAAGGCGCCCTCGGCCAGCGTGTCCAGGTACGGGTTCATGATCTCGGCGAAGGACTCCAGCCACTCGGAGTCCCGGTAGGGCAGGTCGCCCGCGTACATCCGGAAGTCGTGCTTGAGGAACTTGTAGTCCTTGTCCTCCCGCAGGGCCGCGTGCCCGCTCTCCACCAGGAAGTCGTCGATCAGGCGCTGTACGTGCACCCGGTCGCCGACGTTGGAGATCTTGTGTCGCTGGTTGGAGATGGACGCCGACGCGGCGGCCGCGAACGGCTCGATGTACCAGACGTACACCGGGTCCGGGATGATCGTGAACGCCTTGGCCAGGCAGTAGGCCTGCGCCGAGAAGAGCTGGTCCTCGTAGTGGATGCCCTCGGGGAAGCGGAGCCGGTGGCGGTCCAGGAACGCGCGGGCGTACATCTTGCTGGTGGACAGGTGCTCGAACAGCAGCCGGGGGTCGGACTCGATGCCCTCCACGGTGCGGTGCTCGGTCAGCAGGTGGGGCATCCAGGTCGAGTGGCGCCCGCTGTCCACCCGGACCCGGCGGACCGCACCCATCGTGAAGTCCACTTCCCGCTCCCGGTGCGCGGCCAGCAGCAACTCGACTGCGCGCGGCGGGAGTTCGTCGTCACTGTCGAGGAACATCAGGTACGGCGCCCGGGCGATCCCGATGGCCCGGTTGCGCGGGGCGCTGCAGCCGCCGCTGTTCTCCGGCAGGCGCAGGTAGCGGATGCGGTGGTCCTGGGCCGCCAACTCCCTTGCCACTGAAGGCGTCTCGTCGGTGGAGTGGTCGTCGCTGATGACGATCTCGATGTTGGCGTGGGTCTGGGCGCGAAGCGATGCGACCGCCCGGGGGAGACGGGCCGCGTCGTTGTAGACGATGACCGTCACCGTGACGTCGGGGGTCGTCATGCCGTGGCCTCCTCGGGGGTCGGGGCGGGGGTGCGTTCGTCGAGCGGGATCATCGGAGGCAGCGCGTCCTCGGGCTCGCCGAGGAAGACCCGGCGTACGACCCGTTCGGCGGCGCGCCCGTCGTCGTACTCGCAGAACCGGCGCCGGAACGCGGCCCGCGCCTTCGCCGCGCCCTCGTCGCGCCAGGCGCCCGAGAGGAAGATCTCCGCGAGCTCCTCCTGGGTGCGGGCGACCCGGCCGGGCGCCTCGGCCATCAGGTCGAAGTAGACGCCCCGGGTGGTCCGGTACGTCTCCCAGTCGTCGGCGTAGACGACGATCGGGCGGTCCAGGTTGGCGTAGTCGAACATGATCGACGAGTAGTCCGTGACCAGTGCGTCGGCGGCCAGGCACAGCTCCTCGACGGGGTCGTAGGAGGAGACGTCGATGATCCGGCCGGAGCGGCGCAGGCCGGTCAGCGGGGAGGCGGCGCCGCCGTAGAAGTAGTGGGCGCGGACCAGGAGGACCGTGTCCTCGCCGAGGCGGTCGGCGAGCGCTGCGAGGTCGAGCCGGGGGGTGAAGCCGGCCTCGTAGTCGCGGTGGGTGGGGGCGTAGAGGACGGCTGTCCTGCCGGGGGCGATGCCGAGGCGTTCGCGGGCGGCGCGGACGTCGGCGGCCGTGGCGCTGTAGAAGACGTCGTTGCGCGGATAGCCGTAGTCCAGGGAGGTGTAGCGGGCCGGGTAGGCGCGCTCCCACATGCGGGTGGAGTGGCTGTTGGCGCTGACGCTGTAGTCCCACTTGTCGATGCGGGCCAGCAGCGCGGCGAAGTCCAGACCCTTGGCGGCGGCCGGGTGTTCCATCTGGTCCAGGCCCATGCGCTTGAGCGGGGTGCCGTGGTGGGTCTGGAGGTGGATCGCGTCGGGGCGTTTGACCACCGCGTTGGGGAAGTTGACGTTGTTGGTCAGGTACTTGGCGGTGGCCAGGGTCTCCCAGTAGCGGCGGGTGCCGGGGATCACGTGGTCCGTGCCCGGCGGCAGGAGGGCCGCGTTCTCCTTGTTGACCACCCACACCCTGTGGATGTGCGGGGCGAGTTCGGCGAGCTTGGCGGCGATGGCGGCCGGGTTGCAGGAGACCCCGCGCTCCCAGTAGGCCGCGAACACGGCCAGCTCGGGATCGATTGGACGGCCGAGCGCCCTGCGGTACTGCTGGTCGCGGAGCTTCGCGCCCACCTGGCGCTTACGGCTTCGCACGGCCTTCTTCGCGGCCCGGCGGGTGCGGTTGGCGGCCTGGAAGGCGCGGTACTTGGTGTAGGCCCCCTCTTCGAGCAGGGCGTGCCGGACGCCCTCGATGCCGGCCGGACGCTGGTGGCCCTCGGGGCGCCAGCGGACCGCCGCCAGGGAGGCCCGGCGGAAGAACTCGCGGGCCACCGCGTCGGGCAGGTCCTCGCCGGCGAAGGTGCGCACCAGGTCGCGGACCATCAGGTCGTACAGGACCGCCCGGGCGGCGCGGCGGTCCCGGGCGAGCGGGAGCAGCGACTCGTAGCGGTCGATGAGCGCGAAGCGGTGCTCGGAAGAGCGGGGCGGCAGGCTCTCGGGGCGCAGCACACGGTTCTCGTACGCCGCCTGGTTCAGGCAGGCGACACGGCCGGCGTGCAACAGGGCCGCGTGGGCGGCGTACGGCTCGTCGTCGGTGGTGAGCTGCTCCTCGTGCGCCCGCCAGAACTCGGTGCGCAGGGCGCGGGTGCCGAGCAGCGGGGTGAGGCGCAGCAGGTCGGCCGCCTCGTCCAGGGCGAGGTCGGCGCGGCCGGCGCCGCCGAGGAGGCGGCCGTCGCGGGAAGGGGCGGCGGCGGTCTGCCAGGTGGTGGTGACGTGGTCCAGGAGGAGGACGTCCACCGAATCGTCCAGCTCGGCGGTGCGCTCGGCGATCAGCCGGGCCGCGCCGGCGGGCAGGCCGTCCTTGGCGTGCACGAAGTGCAGCCAGCGGCCGGACGCCCGCGCGGCGCCCGCCGTCCGGGCCGCCGCGTCACCGGTTCCTTCCGGCAGGGGCACCACGACCGTCTCGGGAGCGTGACCCTCGGCCGTCTCCCGCGCCCAGGCGCCGACCGAGGCGACGATCACCTCGGCGTCCGGGAGCGGGCGGGCGTCCAGCGAGTCGAGCAGTTCGGTCAGATGCCCCTGGGCGTTCGGCCCGTAGACGATGACACTGAGTTGGGGCATCGCAGGGGACTCCTTCGGCTCGTCGTCTCAGGGAGCACCTTTCATAACATACTGTCACTAGAGGTATGAAAGGGATAACCACGCCTGAGGTAAGAGCAGGGCTCACGAAGGAAGAGGGACCTTGGGAGCCTCGGGTTTCGCCGCGGCCTTCCCGGGTGCCGGTTTCTTCGCGGTCTTGTCGGTCTTGTCGCCGGTGAAGGCCTCGTACTCCTTCATGACGTCCTCGGTCGGGCCGTCCATGCGCAGCTCGCCGCGCTCCAGCCACAGGACCCGCTCGCAGGTGTCGCGGATCGACTTGTTGTTGTGGCTGACCAGGAAGACCGTTCCCGCCTGCTCGCGCAGCTCGCGGATCCGCTCCTCGGAGCGCTTCTGGAAGGAGCGGTCGCCGGTCGCGAGGGCCTCGTCGATCAGCAGGACGTCGTGGTCCTTGGCGGCGGCGATGGAGAAACGCAGGCGGGCGGCCATGCCGGAGGAGTACGTCCGCATGGGCAGCGTGATGAAGTCGCCCTTCTCGTTGATCCCGGAGAAGTCGACGATGCCTTCGTAGCGCTCCTTGATCTGCTCACGGGACATGCCCATGGCGAGACCGCCGAGGTAGACGTTGCGCTCGCCGGTGAGGTCGTTCATCAGGGCCGCGTTGACGCCCAGCAGGGAGGGCTGGCCGTGGGTGTAGATGTGTCCGTTCTCCACCGGGAGAAGCCCGGCCACGGCCTTGAGCAGCGTGGACTTGCCGGAGCCGTTCGTGCCGATCAGTCCGATCGCCTCGCCCTTGTAGGCGACGAACGACACCTTCTTCACCGCGTGCACCCGGCGCACGCCGGCCGCCTTCTCGGCCTGCTTGCGGCGCAGCATGCGGTTGAGGGCGGCGGTGGCGGTGCCGCGGCCGGCGCCGGTGCCGTTGACCCGGTAGACGATGTCGACGCCGTCGGCGACGACGGTGGGGATGTTCTCTGCGGTCTGCTCAGCCACGGCCGTACGTCTCCTCAGCCTTCCAGAAGTAGATGAAGCCGCCGACGCCGACGAGCAGCGCCCAGCCGGTGGCCGCCGCCCACACGTGCGGGGGCAGCGACTTGGAGTGGAAGCTGTCGATCAGCGCGTACCGCATCAGGTCGATGTAGACCGCGGCCGGGTTGGTCTCCAGCAGGACCGTGACGATGTGCGGCAGGTGGTCCTTCTTGGTGAGCTTGTCGATGCTCCACATCACGCCGGACACGTACATCCAGGTGCGCAGCACGAACGGCATCAGCTGGGCGATGTCCGGGGTGTTGGCGCCCGCCCGGGCCATGATCATCGACATGCCCGCGTTGAACGTGAACTGCAGGACCAGCGCGGGGATCGCGAGCAGCCACGAAGCGGCGACCGGTACGCCGAAGCAGAGCAGGATGACGACCAGCGCCGCCATCGAGAAGAGCAGCTGCTGGAGCTGCTGGATGCAGAAGGAGATCGGCAGGGCGGCGCGCGGGAAGTGCAGGGCGCGGACCAGGCCGAGGTTGCCGGCGATCGCGCGGGTGCCCGCCATGATCGAGCTCTGTGTGAACGTCCAGATGAACACGCCCGTGACCAGGAACGGGATGTAGTCCGGGACGCCGTGCTTGGTGCCGAGCAGCACGCCGAAGATGAAGTAGTAGACCGCCGCGTTCAGTAGCGGGGTCATGACCTGCCAGACCTGGCCGAGCTTCGCCTGGCTGTATTGGGAGGTGAGCTTGGCGGTGGCGAAGGCGGTGATGAAGTGGCGCCGGGCCCACAGCTGGCGGACGTACTCCGGCAGGTTCGGGCGGGCGCCGCTGACCGTGAGGCCGTGCCGGGCGGCCAGCGCCGAGAGGTCGTCGTCGACCGGGACCTGGGTGGGGGGCGGTGTGTGGAGGACCTGGCTCACATCCGCTGCTTTCGCTCGGGGGAGGGGGGTGCGTCCGGCTGCCGCCGGGCCTGAGTGGTCCTCGTCCGCCATCCGCCGTTTCCTTACGCTTCTCTTCACGTTCTCTTACGTCGGGACGGGACCGTATCGTCGCAACGTGAGCCTAGAACCATCGACCGTCGGAACGCAACCGTTTCGTCGTAACGCCCTATGCTTGTTCGCATGACGACGAACGCCGACGAGGCCCCGAAGCGCGTGCGCCGCCGGACACCTGCCGGGGCTGCCGTGCTCCGGGAGGACGTGACCGAGGCCATCCGTGCGGCGGTCTTCGGGGAACTCGCGGCGGTCGGGTACGCCAGGATGTCCATCGAGGGCATCGCGCGGCGGGCGGGCGTCGGCAAGACGGCGGTGTACCGCCGCTGGCGCTCCAAGCTGCACCTGGTGCTGGACGTGGTGTCGGCGATGGCGGTACTGGGCCTGCCGGTGCCCGACACGGGCTCCCTGGAGGGGGACCTGCGGCTGCTGTACGAAGTGACGTCCCGCGCCCTGCGCCACCCCGTCGCCTCGCAGATCATCCCCGACCTCCAGGCGGAGGCGGCCCGCAATCCAGAGATCGCGGAAGCCATGCAGAAGGCACTGCGGGACGGCCAGGAAGGGGTCGCCAGCAAGATCGTGGCGGCGGCGGAGGCCCGGGGCGAGGTCCGCACCGGAGTCGACCCGGACCTGGCCCTGGACCTGATCTCCGGCCCCCTGTACTGGCGCTCGGTGGTGATCCGCTCCCCGAAACTGCCGAAGGGCTACCTGGAGAACCTGGCCCGGGCGACGGCAGGGGCGCTCAAGGCGTTGTGAGCCCCCGCCCGCAGCCGGCCGCGGTCTACGCCAACCGCTGGGCCAGGCCGGCCAGTTCGCGTGCCCGCAGTACCCGGTCACCGAACCCCGGCAGCGGTACGTGCAGCGGCTTTGTCCAGCGTTTCGGTATCGCGCCGATCCCGTACACCGCTCCCGCCAGCGCCCCGGCGACGGCCGCCACCGTGTCCGTGTCACCGCCCAGGTCGATCGCCGCGCGTACCGCCTCCTCGTACGACGTCGTCGTACGCAGGGCCCAGACCGCCGAGCCCAGGCACGGCCAGACCGCGCCGTTGAACTCGGTGGCCCGGTCCGGGTGCCAGCCGGGGGCGAGGACGGTCGCGTAGCGGGCCCGGTGGGCGGGGTGGAGCGCTGCCAGGGTGTCCGGTACGGCGGTGAGCGGATCCTCTCCGCCGAGGGCCACACGGATCAGCTCGTGCAGGACGGCCGTGCCCTCCCAGGCCGCGGGGTCGCCGTGGGTGAGGGCGGAGAGGCGGCGGGCGGCGTCCATGGTGGCCGCACGGCCGTGGCGTGCGAAGCGGACGGCTGAAGGGGCCGCCCGCATCAGTGCCCCGTTCCCGGCCGCCCGTTGGTTCGTTCGGAAGTGCAGGGCCGCTGCCGTGTCCCAGGGGGCGCCGCTGGTCAGCACCGCCTCCGTCTGGAGGCCGATGTCCTTCGGGTCGGCGGCCGCCCAGCGCCGGAAGCGCCGGAACACGTCCGGGAGGTCCGTCTCCCCGCGCTCCAGCAGCGACTCGGCGGTCAGTACGGCCATCTGCGTGTCGTCGGTCGCCTCGCCGGGGTCCCAGCCACCGCCCCCGCACATCTCGCCGCCGTGTCCGGGCTGCGGGAAACGGGCCGAGAAGGCGCCTTCGGGGCCGAACTCGAAGGGTGCTCCGAGGGCGTCGCCCACGGCGGACCCGAGCACGGCGCCGACGGCACGTTCGGTGCGCGAGGGGGCGGTCATCCCCGGAGCCTACGACCGCGCGGCCTCCGGATGCAGGCGCACCCAGCCCTCCCAGGCCGAGGTGATCATGTCCTGGACGTCGTACTTGGCCTGCCAGCCGAGTTCAGTGGCGATGCGGTCGGCGGAGGCGACCACGCGGGCGGGGTCGCCGGGGCGGCGTGGGGTGACCGTCGGGGGGCGGTCGTAGCCGGTGGCCGCGTTGATGTGGTCGATCATCTCGCGGACCGAAACGCCTTCCCCGCGGCCGATGTTGAGGGTCAGGTCGCGGCCGGGGGTGGAGCGCAGGGCGCGGGCGACCGTCACATGGGCCTCGGCCAGGTCGACCACGTGGATGTAGTCGCGGACGCAGGTGCCGTCGGGGGTCGGGTAGTCGTCCCCGAAGATGCGCGGCGCCGCGCCCTCGGTGAGCTTCTCGAAGACCATGGGGACGAGGTTGAAGACGCCCGTGTCGGCCAGGGCGGGGGTGGCCGCGCCGGCCACGTTGAAGTAGCGCAGGGACGCGGTCGCCAGGCCCGTCGCCCGGCCCGTCGCGCGGACCAGCCACTCGCCGGCCAGCTTGGTCTCGCCGTAGGGGGACAGGGGCAGGCAGGGGGTCTCCTCCGTGACCAGGTCCACGTCCGGCATGCCGTAGACGGCGGCCGAGGAGGAGAAGACGAAGGACGGCACGTCCGCCTGGGTCACGGCCTCCAGCAGGACGCGCAGGCCCTCCACGTTCTCCCGGTAGTAGTGCAGCGGGAGGTCCACGGACTCGCCCACCTGCTTCTTCGCCGCCAGATGGACGACCCCGGTCACCTCGTACTCGGCCAGCGTGCGCGCCAGCATCTCGCCGTCCAGGATCGAGCCCCGCACCAGCGGTACCTCGTCCGGTACGCGTCCGGGGACACCGGTGGACAGGTCGTCGTAGACCACGGTCCGCTCGCCCGCCTCGGTCATCGCGCGTACGACGTGCGCCCCGATGTATCCGGCACCGCCGGTGATCAGCCAGGTCATGTGCGGCCTCCCCTCGTCAGCCGGCCTGTCGTGACGCGGCCGGTGGCTCTCGGTCGTGCGGGTCCCCGGTGAAGTCCGGCGGGTCCCGGTGAAGTCCAGTGGGTCTCAGTGAAGCAGGCGGCGGAGTCGTCCGTCGGCCACCTTCATGACACCCCGTATCCCGGTGGCCACGCGTAGTGCCAGCGCGCCGGAGTGGGTGGTGTACGGCTGGACCAGCAGCACGGCGTGCCGGACGCTCGGGACGGCGCGCCGGCGCAATCGGCCGGCGCCCGTGAGGGCGTGCGCCGTCATGCTCCGGGACGTCCCGTCCGCGAAGTGCACGGTCAGGCGCAGGTCCCAGGTGCCCGCGCCGAGCCGGTCCAGGTCGACCGGCACCTCGGCCGACCAGCCGTCCGTGCCGGAGGAGCCGGAGACGGCGGAGGGCGTGAAGGTGGTCTTCTCGTGCTGGGCCGTGCGCTCGTCCTCCCTCGACTGCCACTCCACCTCCACCTCCTGCGGCCCGGCCTCGGCCACCCGTCCGTACAGCTCGTGCAGCCGCAGGCGCAGCCGGGTGCCCCGCGCGCGCGGGCGCAGTTCCGCGTCCACGGTGAGCGGCAGGAGGCGGGTGGGGCGGGTCAGCAGGGGGGTGAGGGAGGCCTGCGGGAGGTCGGCGGACCAGACGGGCGTGCCGTCGGGTGTGCGGTCGTAGGGCGGGAGCAGCCGGGCCGGGCGCGCGGCCAGCTCCTTCAGCCGGGGCAGGTCGCACGGCTCCGGGGACTCCAGGACGACCCGCGCCAGCAGCCGGCCGGGTGCCGACGGGTTCGCCTCCCAGTCGGCGGCGTCGTAGCGCGCGAGGTGCTCCCGGGTGTGCGCCCACCACGCGCGCTGGTAGTCACCGTCGCGCAGACCCAGTTCGCGCGCGTACATGCGCAGCTCGTGGTCGAGGAACTTCGTCCGCGCCGCCCGCGCCAGCTCCTTCTGCCCGGCGCCCAGCAGAATGTCGTACGCCATCGCGCACGCCTCCGTACGCGCCTTCCAGTTGTCGATCCGCCCCCGGTCCAGGGAGAGCGACAGCTGCTCGGCCGACCGGCGCACGTGCCACACGTACACACGGTCCGGTACGAGCGAGATGCGCGGCGCGGCGGCGAGCACCCGCGCGGTGAACACGATGTCCTCGTAGAGGAAGCGCCCCTCGGGGAAGCGGATGCCGTGCTCGCGCAGGAAGGCGGTCCGGTACAGCTTGTTGACGCACAGCGTGTCGTGGACCAGGCGGGGGCGCTGGGAGGGACGCGTGAGGACGGTGTGCGCCGTGTAGAGGCGCGCCTGCCAGGGCTGTTCCCGCCCCGAGGGCAGCTCCCGGCGCACGCACAGCCCGCTCGCGACCTCGGCGTGTGCTCCTTCGGCCGCCGCCAGCAGCGCGTCCACCGCACCGGGCGGCAGCACGTCGTCGCTGTCCAGGAACATCACGTACGGCATCGTCACCGCGTCGATCCCGGTGTTGCGCGGGCTGCCGCAGCCGCCGCTGTTGGTCTCCCGGCGCACGATCCGCAGTCTGGGCTCGTCGGCGGCCAGGCGCGCCAGCAGCTCGCCGCTGCCGTCCGTCGAGCAGTCGTCCACGGCGACGACCTCACCGACGGCGGCGCCCTGGTCGAGCGCCGAACGTACGGCGTCGGCCACGTGGTCGGCGTCGTTGTAGCCGATGACGACGACACCGACCTGAGGCGTAGGGTGCGGGTCTCGCGGTACTGGATACATGGGGTCCACAGGCCAGGAGCGTAGAAATACTCGGTAATACGCCGTTAAGAGGCGCTTAGCGCTCGGTGTGGAAGACGGTCGGAATCCGGTCGGGGTTGCGTCGCGGGGCCGGCCCTTCCGGACGGCGGCCGTGCGGAGCGCCACAGCCGGATGAAGGACAGCACCGCGGCGACGGCCAGCAGCCCGTTGCGCGCCAGCACCAGCAGACAGCCGGTCCAGCTGCCCGCCACCACGTCGCGGTAGAACATCGGGAAGACCACGGAGCTGAGCGCGCTCGCCGCGAGGACCAGCACGGCCACCGGGCGCTGGCTGGTGTGCCGCGAGGTCAGGCACACGGCGGCGAGACCGATCAGCCAGATCATGTACTGGGGACTGATGACCCGGCTGGTGACGGTGAACAGCAGTACCGCTGCGAGCGCGGCGTCGTACGGCGTGGCCGGGCTCCAGTGCCGCGCCCGCACCCTCCACAGCACCAGCAGCGCGAAGGCGGCCACGGTGAGCACGAGGGAGGCGGTGGCGACGGCGGGCACGTGCGGGCCGACCATCTCGATCGCGCCGTACTGGTAGCGGGCCCGGCCGGACCAGCCGGCGTGCCGCGCCAGGTTGAGCGCCGAACCGCCGAACGACTCGATCTGCACACCCCGGCCGCCCTGCTCCCGCAGGAAGGCCAGCGGATTGTTGAACGAAAGGGCGAGGAGTGCGAGGCAGGCGCCTCCGGCGGCCACCGCCCATCCCCACGTCCGCCGCGTCATCGCCCCCCGGGGCGTGCCCAGCAGCACCAGGCCCGGCCACACCTTCACCAGCGCGCCCAGTGCGGCGAAAACACCGCCCGCGCGGGGGGAGCGTCCCAGCGCCAGCAGGGAGATGACGGCGAGCGCGGTCACCTGTACGTCGTACCGGGCGAGCGGCAGGTGCAACAGCAGCGGCAGACCGCAGGTCCACAGGGTCGCGCCGAACAGGCTCCGCCCGGGGCGGAGCCCCGCGTGGACCAGGACCGCCGCGATCAGCGCGTCGGCGGCCAGCGTCAGCACCACGAACGCCTGAAAGTACGTCAACCACGGGAGCAGGCCCGGCGCCAGCAGTACCGCGCCGGCGCCGGGCGGGTACTGCCAGGTGCTGTCGTGCGCCGGGAAGGCGCCGTGCGACAGGACGCCGTACCAGTGGAAGTACAGCCGCCACACCTCGCGCGGCACCGAACCCCCGCCCAGCAGGGGCGAGCTGTCGTGCGTGAGGAGCCACGACATCAGGGCACGGGTGGCGAGCCATACGGCGGTGAGGGCGAGGACCGGGCCGGGGGTGACACGGAGACGGTTCATCACGTGGGAGCCTAATCTGCGCGGATGGTGTATCCATGCCGATACGCCGTCAATGACCGGCAAAGGTTGGCTAATCGCAAAAGATCGGGCCATGGTGAACATCGGGCCTCTTGTGAAACCGCAGTCGCACAGGGCGGCTGCAGCAGCTGTCGTACCGGCTGATGCACCGGACACACCGGATTCGTTGGATGCGTCGGATTCGTTGGATGTGCTGGACGCACCCGGTGCAACGACTCGCGCGGCGAGAAGTGCGCGGAGCGCGCTCGCCGCGTGTGTGTCCGTGTCGCTGCCCGCGCTGGTCATGCTCGGGCTCGGGCTCTGGGGGTTGGACCGGGGCGGGATGTGGCGGGACGAGGCCGTCACCTTCCAGGTCGCGCGGCGCACGGTGCCGCAGATCTGGCGGCTGCTGCACGGGGTGGACGCGGTGCACGGCCTGTACTACCTGCTCATGCACGCCGTCCTCGGCGTTCGTTCCGGCGAGGTCGTCCTCCGGCTGCCGTCCGTGTGCGCGGCGGCGCTGACCGCGGGTCTGGTGGCCGGGCTCGGTACGCGGCTGGTGCGGCCACGGGTCGGGCTGTGGGCCGGGCTGCTGTACGCGATCACGCCGATCGCCGGGCACTACGCGCAGGAGGGCCGTTCGTACGCCCTGGTCGCGGCCGGTGCCACCGGAGCGACGCTGCTGTTCGTCCGGGCCGTGCGGAGCGGGTCCTGGCGGGCGTACGGCGTCGTGCTCGGCCTCACCTGCTGGCTGCACGAGTTCGCCGTCCTGCTGCTGCTCGCCCACGCGGTGTCGCTGGCGCTGGCCCGGGCGGGGGCGCGGGTGTGGCGGGGCTGGGGGTGCGCGGCGGGTGCCGTGGGGGTTGCGCTGGTGCCGATGGTGCTTGTGTCACGGGCCCAGTCGGCACAGGTGGCGTGGTTGCGGGAGCCGACGTGGACGACGGCGGGAGGGCTGCTGCGGACGTTTCTCGGGCCGACGGACGGGGTGTACTGGGCGTGCCTGGGGTTGGCCGTGGTGGGGCTCTTGGGGTTGGTGGGGCGGCGGGGGGAGGTGACCTGCGCGGGGGTCGCTCTGCCGGCGGCCGTGCTGCCGCCGGCCGTGCTGATGCTGGTGTCGCAGGTCTCCCCGCTGTACGTCGACCGGTACGTGCTGTACGCCCTGTCGGGGGCGCCGTTGCTGGTGGCGGCGGGGGCCGAGCGGGTGGCCGGGGTCGCCGGGCGCCTTTGGCCGGCCGGCCGGCCGCAAAGGCACCCTCGGCCGGCGCCGCCCCCGAAGACCGGCCCCCGGGCCGGCTCCTTCCTCCTCCCCCTGACCGGCGTCCTCCTGATCGCCCTGGCCCTGTCCCACCAACTCCCCCTGCTCAGAGGCGACCGCGACCCGGGCCGCCGCCCCGACGACCTGGCTGTCGTGGCGCGAGTCGCCGGGCGGGAGGTGCGGGACGGGGACTCCGTGCTCTTCATGCCGGCGCAGACGCGGAACGCGGCTCTCGCCTATCCGGGCGCGTTCCGGGGGGTGCGGGACGTGGCGTTGGCGGAGTCGGGGGCCGGGTCGGGGAGTCTGTACGGGCGGGAGGTCGGTGCGGAGAGTCTGCTGCGGCGGGTGGCGGGGCTCGACCGGGTCTGGGTCGTCGCCGACCGGGATCTGCTCGCGGGGCGCTGGCGGCCGGGCAGTCCCGTCGAGCGGGCGAAGCTCGCCGTGCTGGCGGAGCGGTTCGTGCCCGGTGAGGAGTCCGTGCAGGGCGATGTGATCGTGCGGCTCTACGTCCGCCGGCCGGTCGTCAGCGGGAGCTCTCGGCCTCTTCCAGTGCCGCCGCGTCCAGCGCGGTGGTGAGCTGGTCGAGACGTTCGCGCAGCTCGCCTATCTCCGCCAGGTCGAAGCCCGTCGCCGCCATGATGCGGCGCGGCACCTGGAGGGCCCGCTCGCGCAGCGCCGCGCCTTCCCCGGTGAGCCGCACCTGCACCGAACGCTCGTCCTGCGCGCTGCGCTCACGCCGGACGAGGCCGGCCCCCTCCAGTCGCTTGACCAGCGGGGACAGCGTGCCGGAGTCCAGGCGCAGATGCTCGCCGAGCTTCTTGACCGGAAGGTCGCCCTGCTCCCACAGCACCAGCATCACCAGGTACTGCGGGTAGGTGAGCCCGAGGTCCTTGAGGATCACGCGGTAGACGCTGTTGAAGGCGCGGGACGCCGCGTGCAGCGAGAAGCAGATCTGGCGGTCCAGGCGGAGCCAGTCCGCCTCCGGAGCGGGGTTCTGGGTGGCGGTCATGTCTCCAGGATAGCTCTTGCGGGCCATTGGATTGTGCGCAACTTAATTGTGTGCTCTACTTGTGGTCGTGAGGGCGGCCGGACAGGAGCCGCCGGATCACATGATTTCGAGAGGGATGGTCTTCCATGGACGCGCTCTACACCGCTGTCGCCACCGCCACCCACGGCCGCGAGGGCCGTGCCGTCTCCTCCGACGGCAAGATCGACCTCGCCCTGGCCATGCCGGTGGAGCTGGGCGGCAACGGCCAGGGCACCAACCCGGAGCAGCTCTTCGCCGCCGGTTACGCCGCCTGCTTCGGCAGCGCCCTCGGCCTCGTCGGCCGCCAGGCCAAGGTGGACGTCAGCGACGCCGCCGTCACCGCCGAGGTCGGCATCGGCAAGCAGGGCGAGGGCTTCGGTCTGAAGGTGACGCTGCGCATCGAGCTGCCCGAGGGCGTGGACGAGGCGACCGGCCGCAAGCTGGTCGAGACCGCCCACCAGGTGTGCCCCTACTCCAACGCCACCCGCGGCAACATCGAGGTCGACCTCGTCATCGAGTAGCACCCGGGGTCAGCCCGGCAACATCCGAGGTGACCTGCCTGCCCTCACGTCGGGGCCAGCAGGTCACCTCCGACGTTCTGGCCCGGGATCCGCACCGGAGCGCCCGCGGGCATCGACTCGCCCAGCAGCAGCGTCCGTACGACCCGCTCGGCGGCCCGGCCGTCGTCGAACTCGCAGAACCGCTCCCGGAAGTCCGCCCGCAGCCGCGCCGCCTCCTCGTCCCGCCAGGACCCGGAGCCGAACAGCCAGGCCAGCTCCCGGTAGGAGTGGGACACATGGCCCGGCGCCTCGGCGGTGATGTCGAGATAGGCGCCCCGGCTCGCGGTGTACGCGGCCCAGTCGTCGGCGTGGACCACGATCGGCCGGTCCAGGTTGGCGTAGTCGAACATCAGGGCCGAGTAGTCGGTGACCAGCACGTCGGAGGCGAGCATCACCTCCTCGGCGTGCGGCTCGTCCGTCGCGTCGACCACGACCCCGCGCCGGGCCAGCTCGGTCAGGCCCATCCCGCGCGCGGGACCGGTCGCGAGCGTCGGGTGCAGCCGGACCACGAGCGTGCAGTCCTGGCCCAGGTCGGCCGCGAACCGGGCCAGGTCGAGCCGGTCCACGTACCCGCCCCGCCGGTAGTCCCGGCGCGTCGGCGCGTACAGCACCACCCGGTGGTCCTCGGGGATGCCGTGCCGCAGCCGGAAGGCGGCGCCGGCTTCCCCGGCGCCGTCCGCCGCGCCGACCAGCACGTCGTTGCGCGGGCTGCCGGTGCGCAGCGAGGTGAAGTGGCAGGGGTAGGCCCGCTCCCACACCAGCTCGGAGTGGTGGTTGGCGACCAGGCTGTAGTCCCAGCGGTCGGCCCGGCGCAGCATCTGCGGCACGTCGAAGCCGAGCCGGGCCCCGGGCTTGTCCAGCAGGTCGGCGCCCATGTACTTGAGCGGGGTGCCCTGGTGGGTGTGGAGGTGCACGCTGCCGGGCCGTTTGGCCAGTGAGCCGGGCCAGTTGACGTCGTTGACGAAGAACTTCGCCCGCGCGGTGACCTCCAGATAGCGCCGGGAGTCCACGAGCACATGCTCCACATCGGGCGGCAGCTGCGCGGCGGCCTCCTCGTCGCGGACCACCCACACCCCGCGCAGCTGCGGGGCGAGCTCCCGCGCCTTGCGGTACACGGCGGCCGGATCGCCCAGCACGCCCCGGTGCGAGGACGCCGAGTACACCACCAGGTGCGGGTCCAGCGGGCGGTGCGCGTGCAGCCCGGCCCAGCCGCGGCGGGCCCGCAGCGCGCCCGCCCGGCGCAGCTGCTCCGTCCGCCGCCCGGCCTCGCGCCCGGCCCGCGCGGCCTGCTGCTTCAGCCGGTACGCCGGGTAGCCGCCCTCCAGCAGGGCGACCTCACCGTCCACCAGGGCGCCCTCGGGCCGGTGGCGGCGGAACATCTCGGCCGTGCGCCGGAAGAACTCGGCCCTGTCCGCGGGCGGCAGCCGGTCCGGCTTGGCGAGGATGTCCAGGCAGTGCTCGCCCATCTTGCGGTGCAGATACGGCCGCCAGCCCGCCAGTTCCCCGTGCGCGTCCACGAAGGCGAAGACCCGCTCGTACTGGTCGTGGATGTCGAAGTGCTTGCGGCTGGTGGTGGACAGGATGTTGCCCTGCCGGCGCTGCCGGTAGTTCAGACAGATCCGGTCCAGGGCGGCGATCCGCCGGGCGCTGAGCATGACCGGGAACGTCCAGGGGGTGTCCTCGTAGTACCCGGGCGGGAACTCGAAGCCGTGCTCCTCGACGAAGTCGCGCCGGTAGACCTTGTTCCACACCACCATCAGCAGGTCCAGGATCTCCGGCCGGCCGGAGACCGTGAAGGTGTCCGTCCCTGCGTCGGCGAGCACCTGCGCGAGCACGTTGCGCCGGGTGCCGCCCCACCAGTAGGTGCGCGCGTAGTCGAAGACCAGCACGTCCGGGTCGCCGGACTCCGTCAGCCGGTCGGCGACGGCGCGCAGCGCGCCCGGCGTGAGCGTGTCGTCGCTGTCCAGGAAGAACAGGTAGTCGCCGGTGGCATGCGGCATACCCGCGTTGCGGGCCCGGCCGAGGCCGACGTTCTCCGGCAGGTGCAGCACCTTCACGCGCGGGTCGCGCTCGGCGTACTCGTCCAGGATCGCGCCGCAGCCGTCCGGGGAGCAGTCGTCCACGGCGATCAGTTCGAGGTCGTTGAAGGACTGCAGCAGCACCGAGTCCAGACACTCGCGCAGGAAGCCCTGCACCTTGAAACAGGGGACGATGACACTGAAGCGGGGCACGGCGGGTCAGCTCCTCACGAGGGTCGCGGCGGCGGGGGCGGGGATGCGCTCCGCGAGCGGGATCACCGGCGGGACCGCCTCCGGCGGCTCGCCGAGCAGCACCCGCCGTACGACGCGTTCGGCGGCCAGCCCGTCGTCGAACTGGCAGAACCGCCCGCGGAACGCGGCCCGTTGCGCCTTTGCCTCCGGGCCCGCGTAGGAGCCGTCGCGGAAGACACGGGCCAGTTCCTCGGCGGTGCGGGCGACCGGTCCCGGCGGCTCCGTCATCAGGTCGAGGTAGACGCCCCGCGTCTCCTGGTAGACCTCCCAGTCGTCGGCGTACACGACGATCGGCCGGTCCAGGTTGGCGTAGTCGAACATGATCGAGGAGTAGTCGGTGACCAGCGCGTCGGCCGCCAGGCACACGTCCTCCGAGGAGCGGTGCGCGGTCACATCGATGATTCGGCTGACCCGCCCGGAGCTCCGGGTGCGGCCCCCGTCGTAGAAGTAGTGGGCGCGCAGCAGCACGACCACGTCCTCGCCGGCCGCCTGGCAGAACGCCTCCAGGTCCAGGCCGGTCTCGAAACCGGTGTGGTGGTCGCGGTGGGTCGGCGCGTACAGCACGGCCGTGCTGCCCTCGGGCACGCCCAGCTCCCGCCGGACACGGACGACGTCCTCGGCGGTCGACGTGTAGTAGACGTCGTTGCGCGGATAGCCGTACTCCAGGTGCTCGTACGAACCGGGGAAGGCGCGCTCCCACATCTGGGTGGAGTGGCGGTTCGACGAGAGGTTGAAGTCCCAGCGGTCGACCCGGCCCAGCATCCGGGTGAAGCTGCCCGACTGCGCCGCCACCACCGGGTACGTCGACTGGTCCACGCCCATCGTCTTCAGCGGGGTGCCGTGCTGGGTCTGCAGATGGACGCTGCCCGGCCGTTTGGCGACGCCCTCGGCGAAGTTGGCGTTGTTCACCAGGTACTTGGCGCGGGCCAGCAGCTCCCAGTAGCGGCGGGAGCCGATCACCGCGTGCTCGACGTCCTTCGGCATCGCATGCGCCTGGTCGGCCTCGACCAGGAACACCGAGCGGATGTGCGGGGCGAGTTCACGGGCCTTGGTGTGGATCGCGGCCGGGTTGCAGGCGTAGCCGCGGCCCCAGTAGGCGCAGTACACAGCCAGGTTGGGGTCGAGGGGGCGGCGCAGGTCGCGGGCGTAGCGCAGCCGGGTGCGGAGCATGTGCGGGCGCGGCACGGTCTCGGCCGCCCTCGCCGTCGCCTGGTTGGCGCCGCGCAGCGCGCGGAACGCGGTGTACGCGCCGGCCGCCAGCAGCCGGTGCTGCACGCCGAGGCTGCCGCCCGGGGCCTGATAGCCGGCGGGCCGGTGCCGCCGGTACAGCCGGCCGGCCCGGCGGAAGAACGCCCGGTGCCCGGAGGGCAGCCGCTGCGGCCGGGACGCCGTCTTCAGCACATACCCGAAGAGCTGCTCGAAGAGCGCGTGGGTCCGCTCGGCGGACAGCCCGCCGGCGGCTGCCCGGGTCAGCACCAGCTCCACCTGGTCCAGCAGGGCGTGCTGGTGCGGTCCCGGCAGGTTGAGCCGGCTGCCCTGCCGGCGCAGCCGGTGCCGTACGACGACCCGGCGCAGCACCGCGATCCGCCCGGCGGCGATCGTGGTCAGCCCGCCCCAGCCAAGGTCGGTGAAGTGGCTCTCGGGAAACGTGAGCCGGTGCTCGGTGAGGAAGGTGCGGCGGTAGACGGCGCTCCACGCCGGCAGCTGCACACCCGTCAGCGCCGGGAACACGTCCGGAGCGAAGGCTCCCTTCGGCGCCCCGGCCAGCAGCGGGGCCGTCGGGTTGCTCGGCTCCCCCTCCCACCAGGGGGTCCGCTCGTGCTCGACATGGAGCACGTCGACACCGGCGGTCTCGGTCAGCCGCGCGTCCAGCGCCGCCAGAGCGCCGGGCAGCAGCAGGTCGTCGCCGTCGAGGAACAGCACGTACGCGCCGGTCGCCGCCCGCACCCCGGCGTTGCGGGCCCCGCTCAGACCGGCGGCCGGGGGTGAGTCGACCGGTGTCACCCGGGAGTCGCGCTCGGCGTAGGCGGCGGCCACCGCGGCGGCCGGGGCGTCGGGAGCGTCGCAGACCGGGATCAGCTCCAGGTCGCCGAAGGACTGGCCGAGTACCGAGTCCAGCGCCTGGGACAGCCGGCCGGCGACCCCATGGGACGGGACGATAATGCTGAAGCGGGGCATTCTGTTCTTTCTGTTGTCTTGCGGAAGCGGCTCGGCCGTCCGGCGGGACGCCAGGTGGACGGCCGGACCGGAGTGGGCCGCGTCGTGCTGAGGGGCATGGGAACTCCCGGTAGGACCAACGCTGTTCAGCGGCTCTCGGTGACGGGGAGGGGGCCGGAAGGTTGCGCCACGGTGGCGAGCGGGGAGCGGTCGAGCGCAGCAGCGGCCGAGGGCACGGGCTTGCGCTCGGCGAGCGGCACGATCGCCGGCCGTCCCGCCGGCTCGCCCAGCACGACGTGCCGTACGACGCGCTCGGCGGCGCGTCCGTCGTCGTACGGGCAGAACCGCTCCCGGAACGCCGCCCGCAGCTGGGCGGAGCGCGAGCCGCGCCAGTGGCCGGTGGCGAAGATGTCGATCAGCTCGTCCTCGCTGCGGGCCACCGCGCCCGGCGGGACGGCGCGCAGGTCGAAGTAGGTGCCCCGGGCCGCGTCGTACGCGTCCCAGTCCTCGGTGTGGACCACGATCGGCCGGTCAAGGTTGGCGTAGTCGAACATCAGGGACGAGTAGTCGGTGATCAGCGCGTCCGAGGCCAGGCAGAGGGAGGCGATGTCCGGGTGGTCGCCGACGTCGACGACCCGGGCGGCACCCTCGGCGAGCCGGCCGGGGTGCCAGTAGTGGGCGCGGGCCAGGACCACGAAGCGCGGGCCCAGCCGGCGCAGCACCCGGTCCAGGTCGAGGGCGGGGCGCTGGGTGCGCCGGTAGTCGCGGTGGGTGGGGGCGTACAGCAGCGCGACCGCGCCCTCGGGGATGCCGAGCGACTCGCGGATCCGGGCCACGTCGGCGGACGTCGCCCGCTGGAACACGTCGTTGCGCGGGTAGCCGTACTCCAGTGTGGTGTAGCCGCCGGGGTAGACACGCTCCCAGGTCAGGGTGGTGTGGCGGTTCGCGGACAGCAGGTAGTCCCACTTGTCGACGCCCCGCACAAGCTCCTCGAAGTCCATGTCACCGGCGGCCGCCGGGCGTTCCTGGAGGTCGAGGCCCATGTGCTTGAGCGGGGTGCCGTGCTGGGTCTGGACGAAGACCTGGCCCGGACGCTTCCTCAGCCGGCGGTCGAAGTTGACGTTGTTGACCAGGTACTTGGAGCGGGCCAGCGCCGTCCAGTAGGCGAGGCTGCCCGGGCGCAGCCGACGCGGGCCCGGCGGGACGGTGTGCTGGTGCTCGGGGCGGGCGATCCAGGCGGTGCGGATGTGCGGGGCGTGGGTGCGGAACGCCTCCTCCAGGGCGCCCGGATTGCAGCCGTGGCCCCGGTTCCAGTACGCGGCGAAAACGGCCCGGTCGGAGCGCAGCGGGAGGCGCAGCTGGACGCGGTAGTGCAGCTGGAGGACGGCAGCCCGGACGGCCCGGGCGAGCTTGACGGTGGCCTTGAGGGCGCGGCGGCGGGCGGACATCGCCAGCTGGAGCGCGCGATAGGTGCGGTGCAGGCCGAAGCGGACGAGGCCGTGGCGCAGCCGGGTGCGCAGCGGGACGCAGGCGCCCCGGACCTGGTAACGGCGGTAGTGGGCACGGGCCTTGCGCAGGAACTCGCCCCGGGTGCCGCGCGGGAGCCGGTCCCGCTTGGTGAACACGGTCGAGAAGTGGTCGACCATGCGGCGGAACAACACCGGCTGCCAACGGGCGAGTTCGGGCCTCCCGGCGATGAACGCGAACACCCGGTCGTACTGTTCGAAGATGTCGAAGTGCTTGCGGCTGGTGGTGCTCAGGATGTTGCCCTGCCGCCGCTGCCGGTAGTGCACGCACACCCGGTCCAGGGTGGCGATCGACCCCGCCGCCATCAGGACCGGGAAGGTCCAGGGCGTGTCCTCGTAGTAGCCGGCCGGGAACCGGAAGCCCTGCTCCGCGACGAACTCCCGCCGGTACGCCTTGTTCCAGGCGACCATCAGCACCCGCAGCAGCCCCGGGCGGTCCTCGAGACGGAAGGGCGCCGGGCCCTGCTGGGTGAGCTGGGCGGCGACCTTGTTGCGCTCCACCGTGCCGTTCCAGTAGGTGCGCGCGTAGTCGAAGACCAGCACGTCCGGCTCGCCGGTCTCCTTGATCCGGTCGGCGATCGAACGCAGCGCGTCCGGGGTGAGCGTGTCGTCGCTGTCCAGGAAGACCAGGTAGTCGCCCGTCGCCCGCGCCAGGCCGGCGTTCCGGGCACGGCCCAGGCCCTGGTTCTCGGCCAGGTGTACGGCCTTCACGCGCGCGTCGCGGGCGGCGTACTCGTCGATGAGGGCACCGCAGGCATCGGGGGAGCAGTCGTCCACGGCGATCAGTTCGAGGTCGGGATACGACTGTGAGAGCACCGAGTCCAGGCACTCCGAGAGGTACGCCTGGACCTTGTACGCGGGGACAATGACACTGAACCTGGGCAAGGGACATCCATGGGTCGGTCGGCGCGGGCGTTCTGCCCGGGAACGGCCAATGGAGTGATTCGGTTACGGTTCGTACGGCATGTGGGGGACACCGGGTGAACGAGAAAGGGCGGGCCTCTCAAGGCCCGCCCCTCGAAAAGGGTCCTTCTCGGTGCTACTTGACCGCGCCCGCCATGACCCCGGACACGAACTGCTTCTGGAACGCGAAGAACACGGCCAGCGGGATCACCATCGAGATGAACGCGCCCGGCGCGAGCACGTCGATGTTGTTGCCGAACTGCCGTACCTGCGTCTGCAGGGCGACCGTGATCGGCTGCGAACCGGACTTGGTGAACACCAGCGCGACCAGCATGTCGTTCCACACCCACAGGAACTGGAAGATGCCGAGGCTCGCGATCGCGGGCCCGCCGAGCGGCATCACCACCCGCGTGAAAAGCCGCAGTTCACCGGCGCCGTCGAGGCGGGCCGCCTCCAGCAGCTCCCGCGGGATCTCCGCGAAGAAGTTCCGCAGCAGGAACACCGCGAACGGCAGGCCGAAGCCCACGTGGAACAGGATCACCCCGAAGATGGTCCCGAACAGGCCGATCCTGCCGAACAGTTCGGCGATCGGGATCAGCGCCACCTGCACCGGCACCACCAGCAGGCTGACCACGCCGAGGAACCACCAGTCCCGGCCCGGGAACTCCATCCACGCGAACGCGTAGCCCGCGAGCGAGCCGATCACCACGACCAGGATCGTCGCCGGGACCGTGATCAGCACGGTGTTCAGCAGGGAGTGGGTGATGTCGCTGTTCTCCAGCAGCTTCTGATAGCTCTCGAAGGTCAGCTGGGACGGCTGGCTGAACACCTTCCACCAGCCGCTCGCGCTCATGTCCTCCGGTGCGCGCAGGGAGGAGATGAGCAGACCGATGGTCGGCACCAGCCAGAACAGGCCGACGAGGATGAGGAACACACGGACCAGTCCGCCGCTGAGCCTCTCGGTGATCCTCGAACCGAGCGACTGCCGGGCCTTCACGGTCATGTCGGCGGGTGCCGCCTTTCCGATGCTTCCGGCAGCGGTCGTCATCGCCTGCCCTCCCGCCGCAGCCTCCGAATGTTGCTGCGCCTGCCCGGGGGACAACCCCCGGACCCCCGGCCGACGCCAGGCACACGCGTCCTCATCGCCTGCCCTCCCGCCGCAGCCTCCGAATGTTGAACAGCATCACCGGGATCACCAGGAGCAGCAGGAACACCGCGATCGCGCTCGCGATGCCCGGCTGGCTCTCCGCGAAGCCCTTGCGGTACAGCTCCAGGGCCAGCACGTTCGCGTCGTCCTGGGAGGAGCCCGGCGCAATGATGTAGACGAGGTCGAACACCTTGAGCACGTTGATCATCAGCGTGACGGTGACGACGGCCAGGACCGGCGCGAGCAGCGGCACGGTGACCCGGCGGAACACCTGCCACTCATTGGCGCCGTCCACCCGCGCGGCCTCCAGCAGCTCCCGGGGCACGCCCGCGAGCCCGGCCGCGATCAGCACCATCGCGAAGCCCGCCCACATCCACACGTACGACCCGATGATGGCCGGGGTGACCAGCGACGGGCCGAGCCAGTCGACACCGTTGTACGGCTCCCTGAAGTTGTCCGCGGGAAGCCGCAGCCGGGCGCCGTCGGCCTGGGCGGGCAGCGTGAAGGTGCCGTCGCCGGCCGCCTTTGCGGACGCCACCACCTTGCCGTCCTTCACCGCCTCGATCCGCATCCCGGCGTAGCCCAGCTCGGACGGGTCGGGCACGCCCAGCTTCCCGACGCCCTTGCCGCGGGTGAAGTCCTGCCAGGTGGTGCCGGTGATCTTCCCCGGCTCCGGCTTCGCCGCCACGGCCTTCTTCGCGCCGTCGGGCATCTGGTCGGGGGCGACACCGACCAGCGGGAGGGCGACCGTCCGCCCGGTGTGCACCGGGGCCGAGGTGATGAAGCCGCCCTGGTCCGGTTCGAGCGGCGACTCGCGGCCCGGGTGCGCCTTCGGGAACGCCGACGACTGCGCGAAGGTGTCGTGCACGCCCACCCACACCGCGTTGGCGACACCCTTGTCCGGGTCCTGGTCGTACACCAGCCGGAAGATGATCCCGGCCGCCAGCATCGAGATCGCCATCGGCATGAAGACGACCAGCTTGAACGCCGTGCCCCAGCGCACCCGTTCGGTCAGCACCGCGAAGACCAGACCGAGGGCCGTGGAGACGGTCGGCGCGAACACCACCCAGATGATGTTGTTCTTCAGGGCGGTGCGGATGCCGTCGTCGGTGAACAGCGCCTTGTAGTTGTCGATGCCGGCGAAGCCGTCGCCCGAGGCGTTGTAGAAGCTGCGGACGAGCGAGTACCCGATCGGATAGACCACGAGCGCGCCCAGCAGCACCAGTGCGGGCAGCAGGAACAGGGCTGCCACCGCCTTGCGGGTGCCGGTCACGCTCCTGCGGCTCTTCGGTGCGGCGGGGCCCGGTGAGGGCCCGGCCGCCGCTGCCGACGCCATCGCCGGATCAGCTCCCGTTCCCGTAGGCCGCCGCCGCGTCCTTCTCCAGCTTCGCCTGGGTGCCCGCCACGTCCTTCGGGTTCTTCAGGAAGTCCTGCAGGTCCTTCCACTCACCCTTGCCCGGGGTGCCGCCGAAGGCCTGCGGGGCCTGGTCGGACATGTCGAAGCGGAAGTCGTCGCCGGACGCGATCAGCGCCTTGGCGATCTTCTGCTGCACCGGGTTCGGGTAGGCCGAGTCCGGCACGTTCTTGTTCGGCGAGAGGTAGCCGCCGAGCCTGGCCTGGATGGTGGCCGCCTCCGGGGAGGCCAGGAAGGTGGCCAGCGCCTGCGCCGCCTTGGAGTCCTTCAGGATGACGGCCGCGTCACCGCCGGAGACCACCGGCGCGGCCGAGCCGACCGCGGGGAACGGGAACACCTTCGCGTCCGTGCCCACCTTCGCCTTGGTGTCACCGATGTTGACCTGGACGAAGTCGCCCTCGTAGACCATCGCCGCCTTCGGCTGGTCCCCGCCGGTGAAGGTCTGCGTGACGGAGTTCGGGAACTCGGTCTGCAGGGCACCGTCCGCGCCGCCCGCCACATAGTCCTTCTTGCCCCAGATCTGGGCGAGCGTGGTCAGGGCCTGCTTCACCGAGGGATCGGTCCACTTGATCTTGTGCTGGGCGAGCTGGTCGTACTTCTGAGGCCCGGCCTGGGACAGATAGACGTTCTCGAACCAGTCCGTCAGCGTCCAGCCGTCCGCGCCGCCGACCGAGAACGGGGTGACACCGGAGTCGTACACCGCCTGCGCGGCGGTCAGCAGCTCCTGCCAGGTCTTCGGCTCCTTGGCGCCCGCGTTCTCGAAGACCTTGGCGTTGTACCAGATCAGCGACTTGTTGGCGGCCTTGTAGTAGACGCCGTACTGCTTGCCGCCGACCTTGCCGATGTCCTGCCAGCCCTGTGAGTAGTTCTTCTGCAGTTCCTTGAGCGCGTCCGGGCCGAGCGGCTTGGCCCACTTCTTGTCCACGGCCTGCTTGATCGCGCCCGGCTGCGGCAGCAGGGCCACGTCCGGCGGCTGACCGCCCGCGATCTTCGAACCGAGGAAGTTGATGATCGGGTCCTGGGCGGGCACGAACGTCACCTTCGCGCCCGTGCGCTTCTCGAACTCCGCCAGGACCTTCTTGAAGTTCGCCTGTTCGGTGCCGGTCCAGACGGCGGCGACCTCCAGGCTCGCGCCGTTCAGTTTCGGCAGGGAGACGCCGGAGCCGCTCGCGGTGTCCCCGCCGCTCGTGTCACCGCTGCCCTTCTTGCCGTCGCCGCTGGAGCAGGCGGTGAGCGCGAGGGCTCCCGCGAGCAGTGCGGCGACTGTGGTGACGGCCCTGTGTGTCCGGATGGTGTTGCTGTTGCCACGCATCACTTCCCCGTTCGTCGTTCTCCGCTGAACGTCAGAACACTGTTCCGTGCGGTCCGGTCTACGCCGGGCCGCACAGGGGCGGCAAGAGCGCCTGCGCCGTCCGGCGGGTCATCGTGACCGGCTCGTGATCAGGGAAGTATGCGTACGGATTCCGGCTACAGGAGTGAGGGCACCTCCGCCGCGGCGACCTCCCGGGCCGCCCGCTCCACCGCGCTCGCCAGCAGGGCCAGGTCGGTGGGGCCGTTGCCCAGTTCGCGCACGGGACGGCGGGCCGGCGGATCGCCCATCCGCTGCCACTCCAGCGGGACGACCGTGGGCCGCTGGGTCGCGGTGCGCGGGATGCGGCCCGTCACCCGGCCGCCCTGGAAACCGACGGTCCGCCCGTCCGGGTACGCCAGCCTGCCCCGCCCCGGTGCCGGCTCCTCGGGCCCGGGCGTCGGCGCGTCCAGCGTGACCCGCAGGGCGGCCTGCCGGGCCGGCTCCGTCTCCGCCGTACGACCGCCCGTCCCGGCGGCGGCCACCAGGTGCACGCCGAGCCGCTCGCCCTCCCGGGCCACCGCTTCCAGAGCCCGCATCACCGATCCGGCGGCGGGCCGGCCCGGCGAGCCGAGCGCGGGGGAGACCAGCGCGTCCAGGTCGTCGACGACCACGAGGAGCCGGGGCAGCGGAGGTGCGGCCTCGGTGCGCCTGCGCGCGGCGCCGGGCCGCAGCCGCAGCGTGGAGCTGGGCGGCGTCTCTATGTCACCGGCCCCGGAGGCCGCCGGGCGCCCGCCCGGGGTGCGCTGCGCGACGATACGGCCGGACACCTCACGCCCCGCGTGCCACTGGGCGAAGTCCGTCCGGCCCAGCAACTCCGCGCGCCGCTTCAGCTCGGCGCTCAGCGACTGCGCGAACTCCCGCATGCGGACGGGGTCGTTGGCGATGAGGTGGGTCGTGACATGGGGTATGTCCGTGCAGACGCGCAGGCCCTCACCGCGCCCCGCGCCCGCGCCCGCGCCGACGCCGTCCCGGCCGTCGATCAGCACCATGCTCAGCCGGTCGGGCCGCTCCGCGGCGGCCAGCGAGGCGACCAGGGCCCGCAGCAGCTCGGTACGGCCGCTGCCGGCCGGCCCCTCGATCAGCAGATGCGGCCCGTCGGCCACCAGGTCGGCGGTGAGCGGGCCGTGCGGCCCGGCACCGAGGACCGCCCGGGCCCGGCCGCCCAGCGACTCCGTGTCGTCGGCCGCGTCCGCCCAGCGCGCCATCAGCGAGGCCGGGGTGGCCCGGGCCAGGCCCAGCTCGTCCAGCAGCCGCGCCGACTGCGGCAGCGGTACGGCCACGCGCGCGTGCCGCTCGCCGACGGGGCCGTCGGGCCTGAGCGGCGCCAGCGCCCGCGCGAACCGCTCCGCCCAGGCCGCGGAGACGGCGTCCACGGTGGCGACGGCCCCCGGGCCCACGGGCCCGGTGGGCGCGACACGCATCAGGTGCAGCGCTCCGGCGACATCGCCGCTGAGCAGGGCCACGGCCCCGCAGTGCCGGAAGGTGGGCGTGACCGCCGAGGCCGCCTCGTACACCTGCGCCACGGGCGAGGCGGGCGTGGTCGCCGCGGTCTCGGCGAGGCAGACGACATGGATCCCGGCCCGCGGACCGGCCACGGCCAGCCGCGCCAGGGCTTCCTGCAAAGAGGCGCCTCCCGGGTCCCCGTCCACGACGACGACGGTGAACGGCCCAGGGAAGCCACCGAATCCGGCCGGCTCGGCGCCTTCCCTGGCCCAGGAGGGGCGGCGGGCGGAGGTGCTGGTGCCGTGAGTGCCGTGCGGGGAGGCGGGTGCCGATTCCGGTGCGGCCGGCGAGGTCGGTCCGGCTGGGCCGGTGGAAGGGGCGCCGGACCCCGCCGCCGGGGCCGGCTGGGCCGTGCCCCGGCCCGTCGCCGCGAACTCCTCCACCCGGCGCAGCAGTTCCTCCGTGCGGGCCGCCGCCTGTTCGCGGTCGTAGGCCAGCAGCAGGCGGCAGTCCTGGCCGTGGCCCGGGCGGACGTGCGGGAGCCAGCCCAGCCAGGACCACTCGGCCGTCCGCTCCTCCTCGGGGCGGCTGCGGTCCGCGCTGATCAGCACGATCTCCAGCAGGTCGGGGGAGTGCAGCGCGGCCAGCTGGGCCAGCACCGCACGGGCCAGCCCGGACAGCCGGGGGCGCGGACCGGCCAGGCCCAGCGCACCCGCCTCGCGCAGCGCGGCGGTCACCGGTACGGCGGGCAGCACGCCCGAGCCGTCCGGTGCGCTCCGGTCGGCCGTACCCAGCCGTACGGTCAGCGCCTCCGGGTGTCCCGGCCCCCGCTCCCACAGCCGGGGCCCCGGGCCCAGCGCCGTCAGCAGCAGCGCGGCGGGATCCGGCCAGGTCTCCGGCAGCTGCGGGCCATCGGCCGGCTGTATACCGCCCCCACCGGCCTGCGGGGCGCCGAACGTCTCCGGCCGGGCCGCGGGCTGCTCCCCGCGCCCGCCGGCCAGCCGCCGCGCCCAGGCGCCGATTCCGCCCCGGCGGCGGCCGCTCTCGGGGGCGTCGGTGCCCCGGAGCGGGGTGTCCTTGCGGCCGTGGCCCTCTCCCGCGCCGGTGCCGGAGGAGGCGCTGTCCGAGGCCGGGCCGCGGGTCGTCGTACCGGCGTGCGCGGCCCCGGTCGGGTCCCCCGGGCCGCCGGCGCCGTACCGCCCCGCGTGGGTGTCCCCGCCACGGGAGGTGGCGCCGGGCGTGCCGGGTGCGGCGGTTTCACCGCCCGGTCCGCCGGCCCCGTGGCGGCCCGCGGCCGTGCCCCCGCCGTCGGTGGCCGCGCCGGGCAGCCCGGGTGCCGGCCGTTCTCCGCCCGGTCCGCCGGGCCCGAAGCCGCCCCCGCCGACGGAAGCCCTGCCCGGAGCCGAACCCGGCTCCGCCGCGCCTTCGCCGCGCGTCTCGATGCTCGGTGCCCCGCCCTGGCCCGGTACCGCAGGCTGTTCGCCGCGCCGGTACTCCTTGATCCCCGCGCCCGCGCCCGGGGCAGCCCAGCCCGCCGTGCCGTACGCGTGGTGGGTCGGTCCCGAGGGGCCGTCGGCGGCCGGGGCCGAGGTGGGCTCCACGCGCGCGTGCCCGGCGCCGGCCGTACCCGGATCACCGGCTTCGCCGGCCGGCCCCGGGGCGAAGCGCACGCAGCCCTCTCCGTCCGGCACCGTCCGCACCCGCGCCCCGGGGCCGCCGGACGGGGTGATCCGCAGGGCGGACTCGCCGATCCTCAGCAGGGCCCCCGGAGCGAACCGCACCGCGCGGTCGCTCACCCGGGTGCCGTCCAGGGCCGTGCCGTTGGTGGAGCCGAGGTCGGCCACCGAGACACGGCCGTCGGCGGCGACCGTGACCGCGCAGTGCAGGCGGGAGACGTCCGGGTCGTCCAGCGGGACGTCGGCGTCGGCGGAGCGGCCGACCGTGATCCGGCCGCCGTGCAGCAGATGGACCCCGCCCGCGTCCGGGCCCGCGACCACGTGCAGCTGGGCCGGGGCGTCGTCCAGCTCGGGATGCGGCTCGAGGGCTGCCGGGGCGCCCAGGGACAGCACGGCGCCGTCGACCAGGGGAGGCTCGCCGAGGGTGCAGCGGCGCGGGTCCAGCCGCTCCGCACCCGCGTACAGGACCACCGAGGCGCTGCCGGAGTCCCGGCCCGTGCCGCCGTCTCCCGTGACCGCCGTGGCCAGCGCCGACGTCACCGCGGCCAGGTCCGTGCCCGCGGGCGCCGTCACCAGCACGTCGCGGCTCGTGGCGCGGCCCCGCTGCGGGGACGGACCCAGCGGGTCCACGACGGTCAGCCGGATCTGCATCGGCGCAGCGGTCCCTTCTGCCCGGGCGCGGACATCCCCCACCCCCGCACGAGCACGTCGGCCAGTACTGCACGCATCCTCGCACCTGTCACCGACAACGCGCCCGCGGCCCGGTGCCAAGTGATCTTGATTGGTCAGCTCTGCCCCCAAAAGTGCCTGACCATTAATCCATCGGTGATCAGTTGAGATCGGTCACGTCCGGCACTGGGCAACCAGGAGACGAAGGCGAGCGTCTTTCCTTCGAACATCGACGGGAACGCTTACGTAGTGCCCTCGGGGGCGGCACTACAGTGGGCCGGAACACCGGAACACAGGCGAACAGACAGCAGGGAGCGCGGAACGTGCGGCCAGTCGGCAGCAAGTACCTGCTCGAGGAGCCGCTCGGACGCGGCGCCACGGGCACCGTCTGGCGTGCCCGCCAGCGCGAGACCGCGGGCGCCGAGGCGGCCGTGGCCGGCCAGCCCGGCGAAACGGTCGCGATCAAGGTCCTCAAGGAGGAGCTGGCGAGCGACCCGGACATCGTGATGCGGTTCCTGCGGGAACGCTCCGTCCTGCTCCGGCTCACCCACCCCAACATCGTCCGGGTCCGCGACCTGGTCGTCGAGGGCGATCTGCTGGCCCTGGTCATGGACCTCGTCGACGGTCCCGACCTGCACCGCTACCTGCGCGAGAACGGCCCCTTCACGCCGGTCGCCGCCGCGCTGATGACGGCGCAGATCGCCGACGCCCTCGGCGCGAGCCACTCCGACGGCGTCGTCCACCGCGACCTGAAGCCCGCCAACGTGCTGCTCCAGCAGCTCGACGGCCGGATGCACCCGATGCTGACCGACTTCGGCATCGCCCGCCTCGCCGACTCCCCGGGCCTGACCCGCACCCACGAGTTCGTCGGCACGCCCGCGTACGTGGCGCCGGAGTCCGCCGAGGGCCGCCCGCAGACCTCCGCCGTCGACATCTACGGCGCCGGCATCCTGCTGTACGAACTGGTCACCGGCCACCCGCCGTTCTCCGGCGGCACCGCCCTCGAGGTGCTGCACCAGCACCTGAGCGCCGAGCCGCGCCGCCCCTCCACCGTCCCGGACCCGCTGTGGACGGTGATAGAGCGCTGCCTGCGCAAGAACCCCGACGAGCGGCCCAGCGCCGAGAACCTCGCGCGTGGTCTCCGGGTCGTGGCCGAGGGCGTCGGCGTGCACGCGAACGCCGCCCAGATCGCCGCCGCCGAGGGCGTCGGTGCCCTGCTGGCCCCGGACCCGGCCCCGGCCGCCGTCCCGGGCGTGCCCGGCGCCGCCGACCCCACCCAGGTGCTGCCGACGAACGCGCCGCAGGGGGCGTTCGACCCGAACGCGGCGACCAGTGTCCTGCCGCACACCGGCGGCCCCGTCGGCGCGGCCGACCCCACCGCCGTCCTGCCGAGCACCGGCGCGGCCGACCCGACGGCCGTCCTGCCGCCGGTGCCGCAGGGACAGCCGGGGCAGCAGCCCGATCAGCCGCACCCCTGGCAGAACCAGCTGCGCGCGGCCCGGGACCGCAACGAGCAGACGCAGATCCAGTACCTCGACCCCGACGAGGACCCGCTGCGCCGCCGCCCCCAGCGACAGGTCGCCCGGCCGCAGCAGCAGCCGCGCCAGGCCCCGCAGGCGCGCCCGCAGCAGCCGCAGCCGCGCGGCCGGCAGCAGCAGCCGCACGCCGGGTACGGCTACCCGCAGCAGCAGCCCCAGCAGTACGCCCCGCCGCAGCAGCCCCAGCGGTACGCGCCCCCCGCCCCGGAGCCGCAGCGCCCCGCACGCGAGCCCCGGCCGGCACGGCAGCGCAGCGCCAACCCGATGAAGATCCCGGGACTCGGCTGCCTGAAGGGCTGCCTGTTCACGATCGTCATCCTGGTCGTCGCCAGCTGGCTGATCTGGGAGCTGACCCCGTTGCACACCTGGGTCGGCCAGGGCAGGGGCTACTGGCACGAGGTGCGGCACTTCGCCGGACAGGTGAGCCACTGGGTCAAGGAGCTGGGCTCGTCCTCCGGCAGCCGCAACTGAGCGCGAGTTTGGGGATTTGTCGACACCTGACGGGTGATTTCCGTCTCCGCGGTGAAGGTTGGCTCGTTCGACGCGTAGTTTTGTCGGCAACACGCGTCAGTAGGAGCAGTCTTGGCACGGAAGATCGGCAGCCGGTACACCGCCAACCAGATCCTGGGGCGGGGCAGCGCCGGCACGGTGTGGCTGGGCGAGGGACCCGAGGGGCCCGTCGCGGTCAAGCTGCTGCGTGAGGACCTCGCGTCCGACCAGGAGCTCGTCGGGCGCTTCGTCCAGGAGCGCACCGCACTGCTGGGCCTGGAGCACCCGCACATCGTCACCGTGCGCGACCTCGTGGTCGACGGCAACGACCTGGCGCTCGTCATGGACCTGGTGCGCGGCACCGATCTGCGCACCCGCCTCGAGCGTGAACGGCGCATGGCCCCCGAGGCGGCCGTGGCGATCGTCGCCGACATCGCCGACGGGCTCGCGGCGGCCCA
The DNA here is from genome assembly GCF_056434245.1 of Streptomyces sp. NPDC044064. NCBI lineage: Bacteria > Bacillati > Actinomycetota > Actinomycetes > Kitasatosporales > Streptomycetaceae > Streptomyces > Streptomyces sp. NPDC044064. The sequence goes on along the minus strand of NZ_JBWKFN010000030.1, from coordinate 66,383 downwards.
CGCGGCCGGGGTCGTGCACCGGGACGTCAAGCCCGAGAACGTCCTGCTGGACATGCAGGGCCCGCTCGGCCCGGGCGGCGCGCACCCCGCCCTGCTGACGGACTTCGGCGTCGCGAAGCTGATCGACTCGCCGAAGCGGACCCGGGCCACGAAGATCATCGGCACGCCGGACTACCTGGCCCCGGAGATCGTCGAGGGCCTGCCGCCGCGCGCCTCGGTCGACATCTACGCCCTCGCGACGGTGCTGTACGAGCTGCTGGCCGGCTTCACCCCCTTCGGGGGCGGACACCCGGGAGCGGTACTGCGCCGCCATGTGACGGAGACGGTCGTACCGCTGCCGGGGATCCCCGACGAGCTGTGGCAGCTGATCGTGCAGTGCCTCGCGAAGGCGCCGGCGTCGCGGCTGCGGGCGTCCGAGCTGGCGTCGCGACTTCGGGAGCAGCTGCCGACGCTGGCCGGGATGGCACCGCTGGACGTCGACGAGCCGGACGCGGAGTCGGCCGAGGAGGGTCCGGAGGAGGCACCGGCCCCGGCGGCGCCCGGGGAGCCCGTACGGCGCCGGGGAGCGGTCTCGCTGGTCCCGGGGGCCAAGCCGGACTCCAACCGGGACACCCACACGTCGATGCGGGTGCCCGCGCCCGACGAGCTGGCCGGAGGAGCGCGGGGTACGGCGCGAGCCCCCCGCGCGTCGGGTGCACCCCGCCCCGGCTCGGCCCGCCACCGCGCGGCCGTCCGGCGCCGTCGGATCACGCTGGGCGTCGCGGGGGTGGTCCTGGCCGCGGCGATAGGAGTCGGCGCGTGGGCGGCCACCTCGGGGGACGACGATCCGCCGCAGGAGACGCACAGCACGTCTACGCCGTGACTTCCGGGTGCGGGTTCGCACCCGCCGGCCCGCCCCGCGCCCGAGGACGAGGCCGTTCGGTCCGGAGCGGGCCCCGGGGACGCCGGCCCCCGGCAGGGCCCGCACCGGGGCCGGCTGCCCGGTCGGCTGCACACACCCTGCCCAGGCTGCCCGGCGGAGCCGTTACGCTGGAGGCGTGGCAGTCGTCGATGTATCCGAAGAGCTGAAGTCCCTCTCCTCGACCATGGAGTCGATCGAGGCCGTCCTGGACCTCGACAGGCTGAGGGCAGACATCGCCGTGCTCGAGGAGCAGGCGGCCGCGCCGTCCCTGTGGGACAACCCGGACGAGGCGCAGAAGATCACCAGCAAGCTCTCCCACCTCCAGGCCGAGGTCAGGAAGGCGGAGGGGCTGCGCGGCCGGATCGACGATCTCGCGGTCCTCTTCGAGATGGCCGAGGAGGAGGACGACCCGGACACCCGTGCCGAGGCCGAGTCCGAGCTGGCCTCCGTGCGCAAGGCGCTGGACGAGATGGAGGTCCGGACGCTGCTCAGCGGTGAGTACGACTCCCGTGAGGCGCTCGTCAACATCCGTGCCGAGGCCGGTGGCGTCGACGCCGCCGACTTCGCCGAGAAGCTGCAGCGCATGTACCTGCGCTGGGCCGAGCAGCACGGCTACAAGACCGAGCTCATCGAGACGTCGTACGCGGAAGAGGCCGGCATCAAGTCGACCACCTTCGCCGTACAGGTGCCGTACGCCTACGGGACGCTCTCCGTCGAGCAGGGCACGCACCGCCTCGTGCGCATCTCGCCCTACGACAACCAGGGGCGCCGCCAGACCTCCTTCGCGGGCGTCGAGATCCTCCCCGTGGTCGAGCAGACCGACCACATCGAGATCGACGAGTCCGAGCTGCGGGTGGACGTGTACCGCTCCTCCGGCCCCGGCGGCCAGGGCGTCAACACCACCGACTCCGCGGTGCGCCTGACCCACATCCCCACGGGCATCGTGGTCTCCTGCCAGAACGAGCGGTCGCAGATCCAGAACAAGGCCACCGCGATGAACGTCCTCCAGGCCAAGCTGCTGGAGCGGCGCCGCCAGGAGGAGCAGGCCAAGATGGACGCCCTCAAGGGCGACGGCGGCAACTCCTGGGGCAACCAGATGCGTTCGTACGTGCTGCACCCGTACCAGATGGTCAAGGACCTGCGCACCGAGTTCGAAGTCGGTAACCCGGAGGCCGTGTTCAACGGCGAGATCGACGGATTCCTGGAGGCCGGCATTCGCTGGCGCAAGCAGCAGGAGAAGTAACTTTGTCGACATGACAACTGCCGCCCCGGAGGCGGCAGTTGTCTTTTGTCTGGGTTTTACATCACACTCACAGGCTCCAACTGCCCCCAAACGCCGCCCTGTCGGACATTGCGCGCGCAATGGCCTTGACGTTGCTTTGAAAAATGGGAAGGCTGAAGCGTGGCATGCGTATCTCTGGGGCGCATGTGAACCGGGGGAATTGGCGCACATCTCGTCACGGCTACCTCCGTCGATCACGGCAAGCCCCGCACGCCGCCTCATTGACGAACAGCTACTGGGGGTAGCAACCATATGACGAAGAAGACGCGGATCCGGGTCGCGCGGATAGCCGCCGGCGCCGTGATCGCGGCCGGTGCCTCGCTGACTGCCGCGGGCGCCGCCTCGGCTCTGGACCTCGGCGTCCAGGCAGGTCCGATCACCCTGGGCGTGAGCGCGGACGGCAACGACGACGGCGGGACCACCGGTGGCTGTGACCCCGTCGGTGTCTGTGACACCACGGGCGGCACCTCGACCGGTGGCGACGACTCCACGGGTGGCACCACCACGGGCGGTGACGACTCCACGGGTGGCACCACCACGGGCGGTGACGACTCCACCGGTGGCACCACCACCGGCGGCGACGACAGCACCGGCGGCACCACCACCATCGGTGGCGTCATCGGCGGTGGCGACAGCACCGGTGGCACCACCACGGGCGGCGACGACTCCACCGGTGGCACCACCACCGGTGGTGGCAGCAGCACCGGCGGTGGCAGCTCGACCGGCGGTGGCAGCAGCACCGGTGGTGGCAGCTCGACCGGCGGTGGCAGCTCGACCGGCGGTGGCAACAGCTCCGGTGGTGGCAGCTCGACCGGTGGCGACACCGGCGGCAACGGCAACTCCGGCGGCAACGGCAACTCGGGCGGCAACGGCTCCTCCGGTGGCAACAGCAGCACCGGTGGCAACGGCAACACCACCCCCGACGGCGGCAACAACAACGCGTCCCAGGAGGAGGGCTCCTCGGCCCTCACCGACACGGGCTCGGACACCTCGGCCCAGGGCGGCGACAAGCAGCTCGCCGAGACCGGTGCCGGTCAGACCGCGTTCCTGATCGTCGGCGCCGCGACCATGATCGCCGGCGGCATCGGCTTCCGCGTCCTGCCGCGTCTGGCGAACGGCCGGGGCGGCGCGGCCGCCTGAGCGTAGCCTCACGGTCACGTGCTGTAGGCGCAGTGCAAAGGGAAGGGCCCGGAGCTCGACGCTCCGGGCCCTTCCGCTGTTCCTGAGGGAGGCTTCCTACGCGGTCTGGTGCGCCAGCAGCGCCACCGCGGCGATCAGTACCGCGAGCAGCATGATCAGCGCCATCGGGTTCAGCCCGGCGAAGAAGCCCTCCTGCTGCTGCAGTCGCTCGCGATTGGCGCGGCACACCGGGCACCGGCCCTCACTCACAGGCGACGCGCAGTTCGCGCACACCAACCGGTCGTACGTCATGCGCTCGCCCTCCTTGCACCGGCCATCACACATATAACGCACACGGGAACGAGAACGTTCCCCCTCCACTCTGCCAGGTTCCCGCCGAGCTTGCGCGGGGCGGCTGCAGAGGGGTGGATTCCGTCGCAGCGCGGCTGCGGGCCCTGGGGGGCGGGCGCGCCCCCGCGGCGGGGCCGCATGTCGAAACAGTCCGCGCTCCTGGGTGGGAAAGCTCACGCTCGTCGAAAAGTCTCGTACAAAAACGCACAAGCCTCCCCCAACCCCGCCCGGACCCTGCACCCCCGCCCCCGGTTCGCGTATGGTCACGCACATCTACCCCCGGCGACCCGTGGTGCATCCGTGATCCGATTCGACAACGTCTCCAAGGTCTACCCCAAGCAGACCCGCCCCGCGCTCAGGGATGTGTCCCTGGAAGTGGAGAAGGGCGAGTTCGTCTTCCTCGTGGGGTCCTCCGGCTCCGGAAAGTCCACCTTCCTGCGGCTCGTGCTCCGCGAGGAGCGGTGCAGCCACGGCCAGGTGCACGTCCTGGGCAAGGACCTCGCGCGCGTCTCCAACTGGAAGGTGCCGCAGATCCGCCGCCAGCTCGGGACGGTCTTCCAGGACTTCCGCCTCCTGCCCAACAAGACGGTCGCGGAGAACGTGGCCTTCGCGCAGGAGGTCATCGGCAAGTCGCGCGGCGAGATCCGCAAGTCCGTGCCGCAGGTGCTCGACCTCGTCGGGCTCGGCGGCAAGGAGGAACGGATGCCGGGCGAGCTCTCCGGTGGTGAGCAGCAACGCGTGGCCATCGCGCGGGCCTTCGTCAACCGGCCCAAGCTGCTCATCTGCGACGAGCCCACCGGCAACCTCGACCCGCAGACCTCCGTCGGCATCATGAAGCTGCTCGACCGCATCAACCGGACGGGCACCACCGTGATCATGGCGACGCACGACCAGAACATCGTGGACCAGATGCGCAAGCGCGTCATCGAGCTGGAGAAGGGCCGACTCGTCCGCGACCAGGCCCGCGGCGTCTACGGCTACCAGCACTGACCGACGAGATCCACGGAAAGGCTTAACCAGACGCCATGCGCGCCCAGTTCGTCCTGTCGGAGATCGGTGTCGGTCTCCGCCGCAATCTGACGATGACCTTCGCCGTCATCGTCTCCGTCGCCCTGTCCCTGGCCCTGTTCGGCGGTTCGCTGCTGATGAGCGACCAGGTGAGCACCATGAAGGGGTACTGGTACGACAAGGTCAACGTCTCGATCTTCCTGTGCAACAAGAGCGACGCACAGTCGGACGTCAACTGCGCCAAGGGTGCGGTCACCGATGACCAGAAGAAGCAGATCCTCATCGACCTGCACAAGATGTCGATCGTCGAGAAGGTCGCGTACGAGTCGCAGGACCAGGCGTACAAGCACTACAAGGAGCAGTTCGGCAACTCCCCGCTGGCCAGCTCGCTGACGCCGGACCAGATGCAGGAGTCGTACCGCATCAAGCTCAAGAACCCGCAGAAGTACCAGGTGATCGCGACCGCGTTCAACGGGCGCGACGGTGTCCAGTCGGTGCAGGACCAGAAGGGCATCCTGGACAACCTCTTCCAGCTGCTGAACCTGATGAACCGGGCGGCGCTCGGCGTGATGGCGCTGATGCTGCTCGTCGCGCTGCTGCTGATCGTCAACACCGTGCGTGTCTCGGCGTTCAGCCGTAGGCGCGAGACCGGCATCATGCGCCTGGTCGGTGCCTCGGGCTTCTACATCCAGGCGCCGTTCATCATGGAGGCAGCGGTCGCCGGTCTCATCGGCGGTGGCCTCGCCTGCATCTTCCTGGTGGTCGGGCGGTACTTCACCATCGACCACGGCATGGCGCTGTCCGCCAAGCTCACGCTGATCAACTTCGTAGGCTGGGACGCGGTGTTGACCAAGCTCCCGCTGATCCTCGCCACCAGCGTCCTCATGCCGTCACTGGCGGCATTCTTCGCGCTGCGCAAGTACCTGAAGGTGTGACGCATCCCAAGAGGGCCGTACGGACATCCGACCGTACGGCCCTTCGCGTTCCCCTAGACTCACGGCCATGTCAGGCCGAGACCTGTTCTGCCAGCCCCGCCGCATCCGCCGTGGGGCCGCCCTGACATTGGTGTTCGCCGGCGTCCTCGTCGCGGGCGCCGCCACCGGCTCCTTCCCGGACACCGGCCAGGCGGTCGGCGCAGGCCGCAAGGCCGCCGCGGGTGCCGCGCACCCGGATCCCGGGCACGAGGACGTGCAGCGGGCCGCCGCCGAGGCCATGGCCGACGGCAAGTCGCCGATGGAGGCCGCCGAGCGGGCCGTCAGCCGCAGCGGTGACCGCTGGGGCGCCGTCTACTCCGAGGGCGAGTACCAGGAGTTCCAGGAGGCCCTCGACGGCCAGTACACGGGCGTGGGCCTGTGGGCACGGCGCGAGCGGGACGGCCGGATCGCGGTGACCCGGGTGCAGCCCGGCTCGCCCGCGGCCGACGCCGGGGTCCACAGGGGCGACCGGCTGCGCAGCGTCGACGGCGACACGGTCGACGGGCGGCCGGTCACCGAGGTCGTCTCCTTACTGCGCGGCGACGCGGAGGACGCGGCCGCCGGCACGACGGTCACGCTCGGCCTGCAGCGCGGCACGCGCGCGTGGAGCGAGACCCTGCACCGGGCCCGCCTGTCCACTGACTCGGTGACCGTCCGCAGGCTGCCCGACGAAGTCACCGTCATCCAGATCGCCGCCTTCACCAAGGGCTCCGCCGCCGCCGTCCGCGCCGCCGTACGGCAGGCCCCGGCCGGCGCCGGCATCATGCTCGACCTGCGCGGGAACTCCGGCGGCCTGGTCACCGAGGCGGTGGACACCGCCTCCGCCTTCCTCGACGGCGGCCTGGTCGCCACCTACGACGTCGACGGCGCCCAGCGCGCCCTGCACGCAGAGACCGGCGGCGACACCGCCCGGCCCCTGGTCGCCCTGGTCGACGGGGGCACCATGAGCGCGGCCGAGATGCTGACCGGGGCCCTCCAGGACCGGGGCCGCGCCGTCGTGATCGGTTCCCGCACCTTCGGCAAGGGCTCCATCCAGATGCCGACCGAGCTGCCCGACGGCTCGGTGGCCGAGCTGACCGTGGGCCACTACCGCACCCCCTCCGGCCACAAGGTGGACGGCCGGGGCATCACCCCGGACCTGGAGGCGGGGCCGGAGGCGCTCCAGCGGGCGGAGACGGTGCTCACCGGCCTCGGCGATCCCTCCTAGCGTCCTTAATACGCTTCCCACCCACCCCCTCCGTGGTGCGAAAATGGTCGGCACTATGAGCAAGGGAATGTACGTACCGAAGGAGTCCCAGCCCAAGCAGGGCGGTGGGGCCGCGAAGGCCAGGGACGGCGAGAAGGGCGGCAAGCGCAAGATCGTCGCCCAGAACAAGAAGGCCCGGCACGACTACGCGATCGTCGACACCTACGAGGCCGGGCTCGTGCTCACCGGCACCGAGGTCAAGTCGCTGCGTGAGGGACGGACCTCGCTGACCGACGGCTTCGTCCAGATCGACCGGGGTGAGGCGTGGCTGCACAACGCCCACATCCCCGAGTACCACCAGGGCAGCTGGACCAACCACTCCGCGCGCCGCAAGCGCAAGCTTCTCCTGCACCGCGAGGAGATCGACAAGCTGGAGTCCAAGGCCCAGGAGACGGGTCACACGATCGTGCCCCTCGCCCTGTACTTCAAGGACGGCCGTGCGAAGGCCGAGATCGCCCTCGCACGAGGCAAGAAGGAGTACGACAAGCGGCAGACCCTGCGGGAGAAGCAGGACCGGCGTGAGTCGGACCGTGCGATCGCGGCGGCGAAGCGGAAGCAGCGCGGCGTCTAGCCCGGGCTGCCGGTAATGAGCTGGCATCGGCGTGCGTCGGTCACGTACGATGGCACTGCACTCCACAGAGGGTGCGCCCCCCTCTCTCCGGAGGGGATTGAAAAATCAACATGGGGATGATCGGTTTCGACAGCGGCTGTCGAAGCAGGGGAAGCGTGTCGAGGAAGCGGCAATGATCTCGTAAACCATATGTCGCAAAAAATAATCGCCAACACCAAGCGCGATTCCTTCGCCCTCGCTGCCTAAGTAGCGACTTGCGAAGTGTCAGCCCGGGGCTGTTCCCGACCCGGATCCTGGCATCAGCTAGGGAACTAAACCTTGATCCCGGTCACGGGGTGAAGAGGGAAACCTAACAGTGACTGGGCCCGTCGGCGACTTGTTCGCGTGATCGCCGGGGCCGAGAAAATCACAGCGAACTGCACACGGAGAAGCCCTGATTCCGCACCGTTGGACGCGGGTTCGATTCCCGCCATCTCCACGGGTTGGAGGTGGACCGTGCTCGCAGACGACGCGAGCCCGGTCCACCCCGTCGTGTTTCTGGGGGCATGACCCCCAGACCCCCTCATCCCATGTGGGCACAGGCCCCGCTGCCGAGGCAGCGGGGCCTGTGCCGTTGTACGGGGCATACCCCCGTCATGCCCCGTACACGCGGGCCAGCCGCGTGATGCGGAGGTTCTCAGCGTCACGCTCGGCCTGGGCGGCCCTGAACTCCTTCTGCCGGCCGGCGATCGCGGTGTTCTGGTACTCCGACTCGACGGCGAACCAGACGCCCACCAGGTTGGTGCTCTCCTTGCAGCCGACGTCGGCCCGGGCCTCGCGGATCTCCGTGCGGTCCGGCTCGGCCCGCTGGACCGAGGGCAGCTTGGCCCCCGCCTCCATCGGGTCCGGTTCGTCGAAGCCGTGCGTCCGCATGCAGGCCGACCAGCGGGCGAAGACCTTCCGCACCCGGGGGTCGGCCAGCGAGCGGGTGAAGCTGTCGCTCTTGGTGGCCGCGACGATCCCGCCGGGTCCGGCACCGGTGCCGATCCGCCGGGCGGCCTCGCCCTCGCACCCTCCCTCGGGCAGCTTCCGGCCCTTGTAGGTGGTCACCGGCCGGCGCTCGGCGTTCCTGGCGAACATGACCGCCTGCTCTGCGGCGGACGGCTTCAGCGCCGCGCTGTCGGCCGCCGCCGACGACTTCGTGCGCGGCAGGTGGTACCCCCAGGTCGCGACGCTCGCGGGATCCGTCACGCCGTACCTGCGGTACATCACCGAGTCGGCGGCGGAGGCCACGGGCTTCGGCCCCACGGGGAAGTCGAGGCCGTACTTCTTCATGCAGTCCTCGACGATCCTGCCGTGCACCCAGCCGCGCCGCGCCGTCTGCTCGGGCGTGAGCATGTAGTCCTCGATCGGCAGGTGCAGGTTCATGACCTGCGCCGGGCCGGGCGTGGGCGTGGGAACGGGCGTGGCCGCGGCGGCCGAGGGCGGGTCCTGCCGGCCCGCGCAGCCCACCGCGGTGGTGAGCGCAAGCAGCAGCGTCCCCGCCTTCAGGCCTCGCCGGAGGGTGCGTGCGGCGATCATGTTCTCTTCCTCGTCCGGATCAGACGTCGGGACACTGGTCGTACTGGTCGTGGCCCCCGTACAGACCGTCGATCGCGATGGACGCCTCGTTGTTCCGCAGCCGCGAGGTCAGGTTGCCGCCGTAGCCGCCTATGACGTAGTTCGAGTCACCCACGTAGTTGGGGTAGACCCAGGTGCGCACGTCGCAGTACACGGGGTTCTCCATGGACGCGGCGTCGTTGCGGATGATGTGGCCGTCGCTGAAGTTGCCGGAGATCGTGGGGACCTGGATGTCGTAGTAGCCCTTCATGCCGCCCGCGTGGTTCGGCGAGTAGTACAGGCAGAAGAAGTAGCCCTGGTCGTTGCATCGCGAGCTTGTGGACCATGAGGAGACATCAGTGTCCGTCGCGCTCGCCTGCCCTGCGGACACGCCCAGTGCCAGCGCGGCACCCGCCGCAGCGACGCCCGCACGCCGGCCGAACTTGCTCAGAAACATGCTCTTTTCCTTCGTCGAGGGGACATCCGTTGCCGCGGCAGATTGAATTCTGCATGCCGGGTGACCTCAACGTGGCGCGGAATGGGGTGCTTTGTCGCACCCCTTGCTCGTCCCAAGCCTCTGACCTGCGGTTTGGGACGCGTCCCTGAGACGGAGCGGGCCCTCAGGGCACGTTGCGGAGCGCGGTGTTCTCGCGGTCACCGGTGTGACGGGCATGGCGGTCGGCGGTTCGGCGGGAGGAACGCATGGCCACCGCAGCCGAGTTGATGAGCACGGCCGTGCCCGCCGCAGCGGCCGGGACGGCGTAGGCGAGGGCGGGGGAGAGGTGGTCCGCCGCCCAGCCACCGGCCGCCGAGCCGCATGCGATGCCGGTCAGCAGGCCGGTGACGACGAGGCTCATGCCCTCGTTGAGCCGGTCCGCCGGGGTGCGCTCCTGCACCTGGGTCATCGCGGTCACCATCGTCGGTGCGGTCGCCATGCCGGCCAGGAGCAGCGCGCCCGCCAGGACCGTGAGCGAACCCGCGGTGGCGGCCGCCAGCCAGGGCAGGGTCATCAGCCCGGCCATCGCGAGCAGACACTGGGGAAGGCGCAGGCCGGCCGGCTTCAGGGACCCGTACAGCAGGCCCGCCGCGCAGGAGCCGGCCGCCTGCAGTGCGAGGACCGCACCGGCCGCCGCGCGGTGCCCCTGAGCGTCGGCGTAGGCGATCGTGACGACCTCCATCGAGCCGAACACCGCGCCGGTCGCCACGAAGCAGGCAAGCAGCGGAGGCATTCCCGGGCTCCGCAGCGGTGACGGAGCCTTCGAACGTGCCTGTGGCGGCGGCTCGGTCGCCCGCTGCGCGGTGAACAGCAGCATGCCTGCCAGCAGCAGGACGGTCCCGGCGAGGGTGCCCGCCTCCGGGAAGAACGTGCCGGTCAGGAAGGACGCCAGCACGGGGCCGAGCATGAAGCACAGCTCGTCGGCAGCCTGCTCGAAGGAGTTCGCGGTGTGCAGTGCGCCGGGGTCGTCGCGCAGCAGATGGGCCCAGCGGGCGCGGGACAGGCCGCCGATGTTCGGGGTGGCCGCGGTGGCGGCGTACGCGGCGAACAGGGTCCAGTCGGGGGCGTCGTAGCGCACGCACAGCAGCAGCGCGAGGCTGCCGAGCACGGCCGTGAGCGTGGCCGGTACGGCGACCCGGGCCTGCCCGTGCCGGTCGACGAGCCGGGCGATCCAGGGCCCGGCCAGCCCGGTCGCCGCGAGCCCGGTGGCCGTGACGGCACCGGCGAGGGCGTACGAGCCCCGGGACCCGGCGATCATCACGACCGCGCTCACGCCGAACATGCCCATGGGGAGGCGGGCGATCAGGTTGCCGGCGGTGAAGGCGCGGGTGCCGGGGAGAGAGAAGAGGCGGCGGTATCCGGTTGATCGTGCTGGTCTGCTGGGTATTCGGGTGTCTTCGGCGGTCTGGTGCGGCATGGCTCTACGTTCGCCCGGAGTCGATCACCGGGTCCAACACCTTCTCGATGCCGATTCACGCGCCCGCGTTGTAAATTGCCCGCCATGCCCGCCGCCATAGAGCCCCGCCTCCTGCGTGCCTTCCTCGCCGTCGCCGAGGAACTGCACTTCACCCGCGCCGCGGCCCGCCTGTACGTCGCCCAGCAGGCGCTCAGCCGGGACGTGCGGCGGCTGGAGCGGGAGCTGGGTGCCGAGCTGTTCGTGCGGACCACCCGGCAGGTGACGCTGACCGCGGACGGCGAAAGGCTGCTGCCGCACGCCCGGCGGGTCCTCGCCGCCCAGGACGACCTGCTCGCCGCCTTCGGCCAGGCCCGGCCGCTGCTGGTCGACCTGAACTCCGCGGGCCTGGCCACCGGCCGCCGTGTGCTGCACCGGGCCCGGGAACTCGCCCCCGACTGCGAGCTGATGGCCCGCTACGAGAGCGGCCTCACCGGAGCTGCGGCCGATCTGCTCGCGGGCCGTCTCGACGCCTCCTTCGGGCGCTTCGCGGGCCTGGACCCGGCCCTGCGCTCCGGTCTGGAGCAGCAGCCCGTGCGCCACGAGCCGATGGCCGTGCTGCTGCCCGAGGACCACCCGCTGGCCGCCCGGCCGGAGGTGCCGCTGGCGGCGCTGGCCGGGGAGACCGTGTACGCCGGTGCCGGGAACCCGCGCACCCGGGAGTGGACCGACCTGGCCCTCCGCCTCTTCGAGGGGCGCGGCATCCGGCTCGCGCCCCCTCTTCCGCTGGCGGTCGGGGACGAGGAGTTCGAGCGGATCATGTCCAAGACCCGCAACCCGATCCTGGCCGTCGTGGACTTCCCCGTCATGCCCCGCACGGTGCTGCGGCCGCTCGTCGACCCCGTTCCGCTGTCACCCGTCTCGCTCGTCTGGCGCAGGGGGCTGGTCCATCCCGCGCTGGACTCGCTCCGGAGGGCCGCGGCCGAGATCGCGAAGGCCGAGGGCTGGCTGCGACGGCCTGCCGACCGATGGATTCCGGCCATCGACGACGATGCGATGAACCTGCGCGACTGAGGCACGGCGAACACGGGCACTCCGCGTGCGCTACATTCATGGCCCGAGCACAGGTGTGGTAACGGGGGCGCTCGGGCCGGGTGGGGGCCTGGTCCGGTCGACGGGTGCTCGGAGTCGTGCGCGCACCCAGAACAGTCCCGTGGGGGGATGTGCGCGCGTGAAAAAGTGGCGAGAAGACGCCCAACCGGAAGGGGTCGACTTCGCATCCGCGAGTCCGGCTCCGCCGAGCCCGGAGGGCGACAGACGGACGACCACGGAGACCGGGATACCCCAGGGCGGTCGCGCCGCCCTGACCGAGGCCGAAGAGACGGCTGTACTGCCCCTGACGCCTGCCGACGCCACCTCTCCGGCCGAGCCCGCAACGCCTGCCGACGCCACCACTCCGGTCGAGCCCGCAGCGTCGGCCGAGCCCACCTCTCCGGCTGAGCCCACCGTGCCGGCCGAGCCCGCGTCGCCGGTCGAGCCCACCGTGCCTGCCGACGCCACCTCTCCGGCTGAGCCCACCGTGCCGGCCGAGCCCGCGTCGCCGGTCGAGCCCACCGTGCCTGCCGAGCTGGCCCTGCCGGCCGAGCCCGCAGCGCCTGCCGACGCCACCTCTCCGGTCGAACCCGCAGCGTCGGCCGAGCCCACCTCGCCTGCCGAGCCCGCAGCGTCGGCCGAGCCCACCGTGCCGGCCGACCCCACTGCCCCCACCGACCCCACTACCTCCGCCGACCCCATCACGTCGGCCGCCCCGACCCACGACCCGCACGAGGTGACCGTCCAGCTGGACGCCGTTCAGCTCGGTGACATACGGGTGCGGTCGGCTGCGGGCGACCCGAGTGACGTCGGCCGCGACGGCTCGGACGGGCCGGTCTTCGTGGACGAGTCCGGCCGCCGCAGCCGCCGCTTCCGCCGTGCCGGCATAGCCGTCGCCGTCGCCTGTGCCGGATACGCCGCCGTCATCGTCGCCACCCTGCTGTCCGGCAGCTCCGACGCGCCGTGGCTGCCCGTGCCCGGCCAGGGCGACGACCAGCCGGCCGGCCAGGTGCACACCTCGCCGCTGCCCAGCGCCTCCAAGGCCGCGCCCCCCGCGGCGACCGGGCGGGTGACCGGACCGGTCACGTCCCCCGCGACGAGCGCCACCACCGTCCCGGGCGCCGGTGCGCCGAGTGCCCCCGCCGTGGTCAAGCCGTCGGCCGGCACCTCCTCCGCCCCCGCCCCCGGCACCACCGGCGGCAGCGAGAACTCCCCGTCCGCGCCGGCCTCTCCCCCCGCCGCTTCCCCGGACCCGTCCCCCTCCGGAGGCAGCACCACCTCCGCCCCCTCGCCGTCCCCCTCGGAAAGCACCCGCACCCCGGGCGGAAAGCGCCGGCACCCGCATCCCACGTTCACACTCTGAACAGGGGAAACACCCTCTGATGGCTTCACCCTTCCGCCGCCGTACGTCACCGTCGGCCCGGCGCACCCGACTGCCGCTGCGCCATCTCCTGGCGATCCTGGTCCTCTGCGCGACCCTGGCGATGCTGATGCTGCGCGGATACGTGCACAACGAGATCCTCGCGGACCACCGGGTGCGGCCCGAGGCCGCGAGCGACAAGGTGCCGGAGAAGATCCTCGACGGCGGCCCGGTCATCGACACCCGGGACGGCCGCGTCGACAGCCTGCGGGTGCCGGACCACCGCATCGTCCTCACCTTCGACGACGGTCCCGACCCGACCTGGACGCCGAAGGTCCTCGACATACTGAGGAAGCACCACGCGCACGCCGTCTTCTTCGTCACCGGCACCATGACCTCGCGCCACCCGGAGCTCGTCCGGCGCATGGTGGACGAGGGCCACGAGGTCGGCGTGCACACCTTCAGCCACCCCGATCTCTCGTACCACTCCACGGAGCGCATCGACTGGGAGCTGTCGCAGAGCCAGCTGGCGCTCGCCGGAGCGGCCGGCATCCGCAGCTCGCTGTTCCGGCCGCCGTACTCCTCCTTCGCCGACGCCATGGACGACAGGTCCTGGCCGGTGACCGAGTACGTCGGCAGTCGCGGCTACCTCACGGTCGTCAACGACACCGACAGCGAGGACTGGCGCAGGCCCGGCGTCGAGGAGATCATCCGCAGGGCCACGCCCCGGGGCGGCAAGGGCGCGGTCGTCCTCATGCACGACTCGGGCGGCGACCGCCACCAGACCGTCCAGGCACTCGACAGGCTCCTGCCCCGACTGCAGCAGCAGGGCTACGAGTTCCAGACCCTCACCGAGGCCCTGAAGGCACCGAGCGCGGACACCCCGGTCACCGGCCTCGGCCGGTGGAAGGGGAAGGCCTGGGTCCTCCTGGTGAAGGCGTCGGACGGCATCACCGGGTTCCTCGTCGTCGGCCTCGCGGTCGTCGGCTTCCTCGTGTTCGCGCGCTTCGGCCTGATGCTGCTCCTGTCCGCCGTACACGCGCGCCGCACCCGGCGCCGGGGCTTCCGCTGGGGCGAACGGCCGGTCACCGAGCCCGTGTCGGTGCTGGTCCCGGCCTACAACGAGGCCAAGTGCATCGAGAACACCGTCCGGTCGCTGGCGCGCAGCGAGCATCCCATCGAGGTGATCGTCGTCGACGACGGCTCGACGGACGGCACCGCCCGCATCGTGGAAGGGCTGGAGCTGCCCGACGTCCGGGTGATCAGACAGCACAACGCGGGCAAGCCGGCCGCCCTCAACCGCGGCCTGGCGAACGCCCGGCACGACCTGATCGTGATGATGGACGGCGACACGGTCTTCGAGCCGGCCACGGTGCGCGAACTGGTGCAGCCCTTCGCCGACCCGGGCGTCGGTGCCGTCGCCGGTAACGCCAAGGTCGGCAACAAGGACACGCTCATCGGCGCCTGGCAGCACATCGAGTACGTGATGGGCTTCAACCTCGACCGCCGGATGTACGACGTGCTGCGATGCATGCCGACCATCCCCGGCGCGGTGGGTGCCTTCCGGCGCTCGGCGCTGGAGCGGGTCGGCGGCATGAGCGACGACACGCTCGCCGAGGACACCGACATCACGATGGCCCTCCACCGCGACGGCTGGCGGGTGGTGTACGCGGAGAAGGCCCGCGCCTGGACCGAGGCCCCGGAGTCCGTCCAGCAGCTGTGGTCGCAGCGCTACCGCTGGTCCTACGGCACCATGCAGGCGATCTGGAAGCACCGGCGCGCCCTCCTCGAACGCGGCCCCTCCGGCCGGTTCGGCCGCGTGGGTCTGCCGCTGGTGTCCCTCTTCATGGTCCTCGCCCCGCTGCTGGCCCCGCTGATCGACCTGTTCCTCGTCTACGGGCTGGTGTTCGGCCCCACCGAGAAGACGATCGCGGCCTGGTTCGGCGTCCTCGCCGTCCAGGCGGCCTGCGCGGCCTACGCGTTCGTGCTGGACCGCGAGCCCCTCACCCCGCTGATCTCGCTGCCCCTGCAGCAGATCCTCTACCGCCAGCTCATGTACGTCGTGCTGCTCCAGTCCTGGATCACGGCCCTCACCGGCGGCCGGCTGCGCTGGCAGAAGCTGCGCCGCACGGGCGGCATCGCGGCTCCCCCGGACCAGCCCGCCCGGCCGGGGTCCGTCATGAGCGGGAGGACGGCCGGATGACCACCCCACCCGCACCCACGCACACCCGGGAAGCCCAGCACGTGACCGTTCCCACCCTGCCGCCCGGCACGGACGAGCCCACCGAGCCGCCGCGGCCGGAGCAGCAGGGGCGCACACCCGGGCGCGACCGGTACTTCGACCTGCTGAGGGCGGTCGCCCTCTTCCGTGTCGTCTTCTACCACCTCATGGGCTGGGCCTGGCTGCCCGTCGTCTTCCCCTCCATGGGCGTGATGTTCGCGCTGGCGGGAAACCTCATGGCCCGCTCGCTCGAGCGCCCGCCGCTGCAGGTCGTGCGCGGCTGGCTGCGCCGGCTGCTGCCTCCGCTGTGGCTGCTCGGCGCCATCGGTGTGACCGGCATGGTGCTGCAGGGCTGGGGTCCGGGCGACGACGGCCACCCCGTCTGGTGGTGGCTCCACCTCGGCTTCTGGATCCTGCCGCTGAGCGACCCGCCCTACGCCGAGGGCCTGCGCGGCATCCACGGCGTCCTCGGAGCGGACTGGGGAGCGGAACTGGCCGGACCGCTCTGGTACATCCGCGCCTACCTCTGGTACGTCCTGCTGTCCCCGTTCCTGCTCAAGGCGCTGCGGGCGCTGCCCTGGGCGACCGTCCTGTCGCCGATCGCGCTCTCGGCAGCCTTCGAGTTCGGCTACCTCACCCTGCCCGGGGAGCGCATTCCCTCAGCCCTCACCGACTACAGCACCTTCGGCGCCTGCTGGATCCTCGGCATGGCGCACCAGGAAGGCGTCCTGAAGCGCATCCCCCGCTACGTGGTGCCCTCGGTGGCCCCGGCCGTCGCCGCCGTGGGCCTCTGGTACGCCCTGACGCACGGCTTCGGACCGGGCCACGACCTGGACGACATCCCGTTCGCCCAGTCCCTCTGGTCCTTCGCGACCGTGCTGCTGCTCCTCCACGTCAGCCCCTCCTGGACGCAGTGGCCGCGGTGGCTGCGCCCCTTCGACCGGATCGTCACCCTGCTCAACTCCCGGGCGGTGACGATCTACCTCTGGCACAACCTCTGCATCCTCGTCGCCGCCACCCTGTGGGACCAGCTGTGGCAGGTCGACGTGATGTACCTGCATTTCTCCTGGCTGCTGGAGAGTTCCTGGCCGGTCCTCGCCATCACCTGGGTGTTCATCGGCAGTTGCATCGTCTGGTTCGGCTGGGTCGAGGACATCGCGGCGAGGCGCAGCCCACGGCTGTGGCCGGACGGGGTCGAGCGCGGCCGGGTCCGGCGCCGGCCGGCCTGAGCCGGCGGGACCCGGCCGGTGAGGTCCCGCCCGCTCACTCGTCGAACCACACCACCAGCCGCACACCGTCGTCGCCGTGGACGCCGGCCAGGGCACCCATGACCGTCCACACCGGCCGCCAGCCGCCGTCGGGCGGGACGGCGTCGCGGCGGCGGGAGCGCTCGACCCGGAAGACCGAGGTACCGGACTCCCACTCCGTCCCCTCCGGCCACAGGCCGGCCAGGGCCGACGGGTCCGTGGTCAGGGTGTTGATCCCGGCCGCGCGGGCGAAGGCCCGGCTCCAGACCCATGGGCTGCGAAGCCGGAGCGTGCCGTCCGGGGAGCGGTGGTACTGGGCGACGTGAGTGGCGCGGGGGAGAGCCGGTTCGTCCCAGTCGACCGACCGGGCTTCGGCCCAGGACAGCCAGGTGGTGCCGAAGGCGGCCTCGCCCCAGGACTCCAGCCCGGTCCGGACCGGCTCCGACGCGTCGGGCGGCAGGCCCCGGCCCGCGGCCACATGGCGCCAGCGGGCGGCGAAGTCCCGTACCCCGAAGAGGCAGGCGAAGGCCTCGTAGTCCCGGTGCACCCCGAGCAGCGCGAGGTCGAGGGCCGGGCACCAGGCCGTCTCGCCGGGGGCCAGGCCCTCCCGCCAGGTGCGGCACTCGATCCAGCCGTGGATGTCCGTTCCCATGGCCCCCGATTCTTCCCTCACCGACGGCTCTCCTCGTGAGTGAGAGCAACGTTCCCTTCCGGTCACCCACAGCCACAGGCAGGAAACGCGCCCTCCCTACCTTCGGGACTCATCACCGCTCATCACCCGGAATCACCCGAGCCCCGGAGCACCGTGGAGGCGTCATGACAGCCCCGAGTACAGCCCCCGCCGCAAACAGCAGCAGGGGAGGCCGCTGGATCGAGCAGTGGGATCCGGAGGACGAGGCGTTCTGGAACGCCACCGGTGAGAAGGTCGCCCGCCGGAACCTGCTCTTCTCCGTCCTCTCCGAGCACATCGGATTCTCGATCTGGACCATGTGGTCCGTGCTGGTGCTCTTCATGGGCCCGGAGTACGGGCTGACCCCGGCGGACAAGTTCCTGCTGACCTCGGTGGTCACGCTCGTCGGCGCCGCCGTCCGCGTCCCCTACACCTTCGCCGTCGCCGTCTTCGGCGGGCGGAACTGGACGATCGTCTCGGCCGGTCTGCTGCTGGTGCCGACGGTAGCCGCCTTCCTCGTCATGAAGCCGGGTACGTCCTTCGACACCTTCCTCCTGGTCGGTCTGCTCGCGGGCATCGGCGGCGGGAACTTCGCCTCCAGCATGACCAACATCAACGCCTTCTTCCCGCTGCGCAAGAAGGGGTGGGCGCTCGGCCTCAACGCCGGCGGCGGGAACATCGGCGTCCCGGTCATCCAGCTGGTCGCCCTCGCGATCATCGGGGCGAGCGGCGGGCCGCGGGTGCTGCTCGGGATCTACATCCCGCTGATCGTCGTCGCCGCCGTCCTCGCCGCGGTGTTCATGGACAACCTCGCCTCCGTGAAGAACGACACCGGCGCCGCCAAGGACGCGGCCAAGGACGCCCACACCTGGATCATGGCGTTCCTCTACGTCGGGACGTTCGGCTCCTTCATCGGGTACAGCTTCGCCTTCGGGCAGGTCCTGACGAACCAGTTCGGGCGCACCCCGCTGCAGGCCGCCTACCTCACCTTCGTCGGTCCGCTGCTCGGCTCCCTCATCCGGCCCGTCGGCGGCTGGCTCGCCGACCGCTACGGCGGGGCCCGCATCACCCTCTGGAACTACGTCGGCATGGCCGCCGCCACCGCCGTGCTCGTCTTCGCCAGCATGCAGAAGTCGCTGCCGCTGTTCGTGTCGGTCTTCGTCGTGCTGTTCGTGCTCAGCGGGCTCGGCAACGGGTCGACGTACAAGATGATCCCCGGGATCTTCCAGGCCAAGGCCGCCGCCAAGGGGCTCCGGGGCGAGGAGGCGGCCGCCCACGGCCGGCGCCTGTCCGGTGCCTCCATGGGACTCATCGGCGCCGTCGGCGCGCTCGGCGGTGTCGGCATCAACATGGCGTTCCGTCAGTCCTTCCTCTCCTACGGCACCGGCACCGGTGCCTTCGTCGCCTTCCTCGCCTTCTACGGCGCCTGCTTCGTGATCACCTGGGCCGTATACCTTCGCCGCCCGGCAGGCCAGGTTTCCGCCGCGACCGCCGCTTCCGAGGCGAAGCCGCAGCTCAGCTACGCCGAAGTGTGACGTAACACCGGCGACATCGAGCCGAACCGAGCCTGTCACGAGCCGTTGACAGGCTCGTTCGGCATGCGGGCCAGGTAGGAGAGCCATGTACGACGAACAGCAGCAGGCGGCACAGACGGAACACGGACCCCTCGCGGGCTTCACGGTAGGTGTGACCGCCGCGCGCCGCGCCGACGAGCTGGGCGCGCTGCTCCAGCGGCGCGGGGCCGCCGTCCTGCACGCGCCCACCCTGCGCATAGTGCCCCTTGCCGACGACGGCGAACTGCTCGCCGCCACCAAGGAGATCATCGACCAGGCGCCGGACGTGGTGGTGGCGACCACCGCCATCGGGTTCCGGGGCTGGGTCGAGGCCGCCGACGGCTGGGGGTTCGGGGAGCAGCTGCTGGAGCGGCTGCGCGGGGTGGAGCTGCTGGCCCGCGGACCCAAGGTGAAGGGGGCCGTCCGGGCCGCCGGGCTCACCGAGGAGTGGTCGCCGTCCAGCGAGTCCATGGCCGAGGTGCTCGACCGGCTGCTGGAGGAGGGCGTCGACGGGCGCCGGGTCGCCGTGCAGCTGCACGGGGAGCCGCTGCCCGGGTTCGTCGAGGCGCTGCGGGCCGGGGGAGCGGAGGTGGTTCCGGTGCCGGTGTACCGCTGGATGCCGCCGGAGGACATCGGCCCCGTCGACCGGCTGCTGGACGCCGTCGTCTCGCGCGGGGTGGACGCGCTCACCTTCACCAGCGCGCCGGCCGCCGCGTCCCTGCTGTCGCGGGCCGAGGAACGGGGACTGCTCGCCGAGCTCCTGACCGCGCTGAGCCATGACGTGCTGCCCGCCTGTGTGGGCCCCGTCACCGCGCTGCCGCTGCAGGCCCGGGGCGTGGACACCGTACAGCCGGAGCGGTTCCGGCTCGGGCCGCTCGTCCAGCTGCTCTGCCAGGAACTGCCCGCGCGGGCACGGGCCTTGCCGGTCGCCGGGCACCGGGTGGAGATCCGGGGCCACGCGGTGCTGGTGGACGGCGACCTGAAGCCGGTGCCGCCGGCGGGCATGTCCCTGCTGCGGGCGCTGTCCCGGCGCCCGGGCTGGGTGGTGGCCCGCGCCGAGCTGCTGCGCGCGCTGCCGGGCGCCGGCCGCGACGAGCACGCGGTGGAGACGGCGATGGCCCGGCTGCGTACGGCACTCGGGGCGCCGAAGCTGATCCAGACCGTGGTGAAGCGGGGGTACCGGCTGGCGCTGGATCCGGCGGCGGACGCGAAGTACGCGGACGCGTGAGCGGCCGCCCGGTGCGGTGACCGCCGTCGCGCCGGGCGGAGCCGGGGGCTTCTTCGCGCGCCCGCCCGGGGCCGGCCTCACAGGGCCGCGCTCGCTCCAGGTGCGCTGCGACGGGACGTGAGCGGCGCGGACGGCTGTGCCGCCTCGCCCGGCTTCTGCCCGGAGCGCCCGTGCACCAGCAGCGCCCGCGTCAGGAGTGCCACCGCCGCCGTCGACCCCACCGCCCGGGCCACGTTCCACGCCACCCACGGTCCTTCGAAGTGCTCGCGGAGGGCGGACGGATCCCCCTTGGCCGCGAGGGCATTGTTCAGGGGGATGTTGAAGGCCACCGTGATGAAGAAGACCAGGGTGTAGGCCGCCAGGGCCGCCCAGGTCCAGCGGGCGGCGGGGGTGGCGCGCAGTTGCCACGCCGACCATCCGGTCAGTGCCAGTGCCCCCATGAAGCTCAGGAAGAACACCGGGTTCTGGATCACGCCGTTGATGTTGCGCATGACCTCGACGTAGGTGCGGTCGTCGCTGCGGGCCAGGGCCGGCATGACCGCGCAGGCGAAGATGTAGAAGACCCCGGCGATCAGGCCCATCGCGACCGTGGCCGCGCTCAGGACGACTGTGCCGGTCCGTGTTTCCCTCGTATTCGTCATGCCTTACAGCCAACCGGAGCAGCCCCCGCCCCGGACATGGCCGAGGCGCGCACCCGCATACGCGGGCGTCCAGCTACGCCGACGCCGGTACGGCCGTACGACGTTCTGGGTAGCGGGTCACCGGCGACGGGCCGGGCGGTGCAGGCAGGCCCCGGGACGGAGGGCGCTCGGCTCACGCAGTGCGACCACGCGTGCTCCGGGCTGCCGGGCGTGCGCTCTGCCGGATGTTTTCGGCCGGGCGTCAGGCTGACGCCGGACCGTGGCGGGGAGGGACCGCTCCCGGGGACGTCGCGGCGAGCACTCGGGGGGACGAGGATGACACGCTGGCAGCCGTTGCCGGATTCGCTGCCGCGGGAGACCCGGCACCTGGTCGAGCAGATGCGCGTCCTGAAGGGCCGTACCGGACTCAGCCTCGCCGAACTGGCCCGGCGCACCGCGTACAGCAAGTCGTCCTGGCAGCGGTATCTGAGCGGGACCAAACTGCCGCCGAGGGGAGCGGCGCAGGTCCTCGGCCGGCTGGCCGGAGCGGACCAGGCGCGGCTGCTGGCGCTGTGGGAGCTGGCCGAACAGGCATGGCAGCCCGAAGGGCCGGAGCCCGCCGGGCCGCCGGAGGACGCCGCCGCAGCCGGTGCGGTGGGCGATGCCGGGGCCGGGCCGGAGCCGGCCGGCGGCGCGCACCGGCGGTGGCGGACGGCGGCGCTGGCCGCGTTCGCCGTCATCGTGCTGCTGGTCGCGGGGCTGCTGTGGGCGCTGCCCCGCAGGGCGGGCGACCGAACGGCCGCCCGCCCTCGGGGTGTTCTCAGCCGAGCTTGTCGTAGTAGGCGACCTTCCAGGGGCCGGTGCCCTTGATCCGCACCCGGTACTTGCCGCTGACGCGCTTGAGGGTGGCGTTCCGTGCGTCACCCAGGTACGTCACGGTGCCGCCCGAGGCCGGGCCGGTGAGCCAGTGCTGGGCGAACTCCCAGCTCGGGCCGGTGACGACGCCGTCGTTCTCCGAGATGCCGTAGTGCTCCTGCCACCACTGGGTGGCCGACTCGGTCTCGGGGCCGAAGGTGCCGTCGATCTGGCTCTTCTGGAAGGTGTGCGTGTCGCCGTCCTCGTCCTGCCACTGGGCGCCGTCCGCGTACAGGACGGTCTGCCAGAGGGCCGTGGCGTTGCTCTCCGCGTAGTTGTCGACGCCGAGGTCCTCCTCGTCCTGGAAGTCGTCGGTGACGGCTCCGTTGCCGTCGATGCCGTGGTACGAGGCGGCACTCGCGCCGGGTGCCAGGGCGATACCGGTCGCTCCGGCGCCCAGCAGCGCGGCCGTCGCCATCGCGACGACCCGGGTGCGCATGCTCATGAACGTTTCCTTTCTGAACCGCCGTCCCCCGTGGATCCCTGGGGCGGCTCCGGTGCTTTCGCAGGACACAGCGTCATGGCCGCGGGCAGGGGCCACGAGCCCTGCCCGGGTTTCTGGACCGGAAGGGGCCGACCCGTGCTCCGGGCTCCGGCATCCCCGCCGGGGACGGGCCGGGCGGGGAACGCCGCGGGCCGGACGGGTCGGCGCGGCGAAAGGCGGCGTGCCGCCGGCGGTACGAGGGGTTCCGCAGTCGGGTGCGGGCAGGCACTGTGAAGAGGAGCGACGGAACGTTCCCCTGTCCTAGGCGGTGACAGGCACATGGCACTGGGTACGGCCACGGTCCCCTACGAGCTGCGGTTCGACGCCGGGCGGATCTGCCTGGATCTCCTCGCGACCACCCACCCGGCCGAACGGCTGGACGCCGTGGGGCCGTTGTGTGCCTGGATCGGCGGGTCGGGGCTGGTGCCGCCCGGCACCCCGCTGGGCCATGCCGATGTCTCCTGGCTGGCGGGGTTCCGGGAACTGCGCGGGTGCATCGGCCGGTTGGTGCGCACCGCGGACCCGGCGGACTCGCCGCCGTACGAACGCGCTCTCGTCCGGCTCAACGAGATCGCCGCCCGTGCCGCGCCCCCGGTCCCGCGTGCGGTGCGCGGCGAGGACGGCACGCTGGTGCGAGAGTTGGCACAGGCGCCCGGGTGTGCGGGGCTGCTCGCTCTCGTCGCGCGTGATGCCGTCGAGCTGCTCACCGATCCGGTGGCGCGGGCGGCCGTGCGCGAGTGCGAGGGGGACAACTGCCCCATTGTGTACCTGGACACGTCCCGGGGACGCAGGAGGCGCTGGTGCTCCAGCGAGGTCTGCGGGAACCGTGAACGGGTCGCCCGGCACCGACGGCGGGCAGCCCTCGCGCAGGCCTGAGTGTCCGGTACGGGCCTTCTGTCGTATTGCGCCCTTGCGGCGCCCGGAGTGATTTCCGCAACACCGCGCGGCGCCGGGTTTGTTGACGGTCCGACACGGGCAGCTCGGCCGCCTCCGGCGATGTGTCGGAAATGTAAAGATCACGCGGTGGGAATGTGTGCGCATGTCCCGCTCGTCACACCACTCCTGAGAAAACTCCCAGCTCGGTTTGAACATCACGACACCCCTGTCCGTACGGGTGGGCGAGCGACCGACTGGGGGAACCCCCGGACACCGGAGGTGGGCGTGCGCAAGGATGCGGCCGTGGCCAATGAACGTGGAACGAGGGCCCGACATCGCATGTCCTCACAGCCCTCGGAACCGGATGAGGAGCTGATGCGTGCGCTGTATCGCGAGCACGCCGGACCTCTGCTTGCGTATGTCCTCAGGCTGGTCGCCGGAGACCGGCAGCGCGCCGAGGACGTCGTGCAGGAAACGCTCATCCGTGCCTGGAAGAACGCCGGTCAGCTCAATCGGGCGACCGGTTCGGTACGCCCCTGGCTGGTGACGGTCGCGCGCCGCATCGTCATCGACGGCCACCGCAGCCGGCAGGCCCGGCCGCAGGAGGTCGATCCGTCGCCGCTGGAGGTCATCCCCGCGGAGGACGAGATCGACAAGGCGCTGTGGCTGATGACGCTGTCTGACGCGCTCGACGACCTGACCCCGGCCCACCGGGAGGTACTCGTCGAGACGTACTTCAAGGGGCGTACCGTCAACGAGGCGGCCGAAACCCTGGGCATACCCAGTGGAACCGTCCGTTCTCGGGTGTTCTACGCCCTGCGGTCCATGAAGCTGGCACTGGAGGAGCGGGGGGTGACGGCGTGATGAGCATGTACGGGGGGTTCGGCACGGGTGGTTCGGGTATGTCTGGGTCCATGCAGGGATCACAGGCTCCGAACGAGCACGAAACCGTCGGCGCCTACGCCCTCGGGATCCTCGACGACGCCGAGGCAACCGCTTTCGAGGCCCACCTCGCGGGCTGTGAGTGGTGCGCCCAGCAGCTGGACGAGCTGGCCGGGATGGAGCCGATGCTGGCCGCCCTCGCGGACCTGCCCAACTCCGGCAGCACGCCCGCGATCGGCGAGTCGCTGTCCGCCAAGCCGAGCCCGAGACTGGTCGAGAAGCTGGTCGACGAGGTCTCCGAGCGCCGCGCGCTGAAGCGGCGCAAGGGCTTCTACCTGGTCGCGGCCGCGGCCGCACTGATCATCGCCGGCCCGGTGGCCGTCATGGCGACGAGCGGCGGAAGCGACTCGGGGCAGACCGCCACACCGCTGGCGGCCACCGCCCAGACGACCTTCGACCAGCTGCCCAAGAAGGTCTCGGGGACCGACAACACGACGGGCGCCAGCGCGACCGTCGCCATGGGAGAGAAGAACTGGGGCACCTCGACGGTCCTCGAGCTCAAGGGCGTCAAGGGTCCGCTCAAGTGCTCCCTGGTCGCCGTCACCGGCAGTGGCGAACGCCAGACGCTGGGTTCCTGGTCCGTCCCGAAGTGGGGCTACGGCATTCCGGACGCCAAGACGGCGGAGGCCAAGAACCCGCTCTACATCGGCGGCGGCACGGCCCTCAAGCCGAGCGAGATCGACCACTTCGAGGTCGTGACGTTCGACGGGAAGAAGCTCGTCCAAGTGGACGCGTAGCCTCGGCGGGCCCCCTTCGCGTACGGTTGACGGCTGCCCAGCACGTCAGAAGGGGGCCCGGTGGCCGCTCAGGCTCAACAGGAAACCGCGCTCGACTCGGTCCGGGACCGGGAGATCAGCGTCGAACAGGAACACCTCGACCGGGTGTACCACCGCCTGGAGGAGAAGATCCACGAGGCGGAGTTCCTCATGAACGACGCGGCCAAGCGCGGCCAGGTCGGCACTCCCGGCGCGCTCGCCGAACGGGATGCCCAGGTGTTCCGGGCAGGTGTACACCTGAACCGGCTCAACAACGAGTTCGAGGACTTCCTCTTCGGCCGGATCGACCTGCTGCTCGGCAGGGACGGCAAGAAGGGCCCGGACGGGGCGTACACGGCGGTGGAGCCCGCCGAGGGCGCGGTCCGGACCGACAACACCGCCGACATCGCCGAGACCCTGCACATCGGCCGGATCGGCGTGCTCGACGAGGACTACTCGCCGCTGGTCATCGACTGGCGGGCACCGGCCGCCGCGCCCTTCTACCGGTCCACCCCGAAGGACCCCGGCCGGGTCGTCCGGCGCCGGGTCATCCGCTCCAAGGGCCGCCGGGTCCTCGGCGTCGAGGACGACCTGATGCGCCCGGAGCTGACGGCGTTCCTCGGCGACCGCGAGCTGCCCGTCATCGGTGACGGCGCGCTGATGGCCGCCCTCGGCCAGGCCCGCAGCCACACCATGCGGGACATCGTCTCCTCCATCCAGGCCGAGCAGGACCTGGTCATCCGCGCTCCCGCCGCCTCCGTCACGTACGTCGAGGGCGGCCCGGGCACCGGCAAGACGGCGGTCGCCCTGCACCGCGCGGCCTATCTGCTCTACCAGGACCGCAGACGCTACGCGGGCGGCATCCTGATCGTCTCGCCGACCCCGCTGCTGGTGTCCTACACCGAGGGCGTGCTGCCCTCGCTCGGCGAGGAGGGCCAGGTCGCCATCCGCGCGATCGGCTCCCTCGTCGACGGCGTGGAGGCCACGCTGTACGACTCGCCGTCCGTGGCCCGCGCCAAGGGCTCGTACCGGATGCTGAAGGTGCTGCGGAAGGCCGCCCGGGGCGCGCTGGAGCTGGGGCCGGCCGCTCCGGCGGGGCAGCTCGCCCTGGACGAGGACAGCGAGCCGCAGGCCTTCGGCGGCCCCCCGTCCCGCCTCCGCGTCGTCGCCTTCGGGCGCCGCCTCGAACTGGAGGCCGCCGAGCTGGAGCGTGTCCGCCGCACCGCCCTGAGCGGCACCGCGCCGGTCAACCTGCTCCGCCCACGCGCCCGCAAGCTGCTCCTGGACGCCCTGTGGTCGAAGTCCGGCGCGGCCGGCCGGCACAGCGACCCGGAGCTGGCCGCCGAGCTGCGCTCCTCCTTCGACGAGGACATCACGACGGAGGACGTCTTCATCGCCTTCCTCGACGCCTGGTGGCCCGAGCTGACCCCGAAGGGGGTCCTGGCCGCCATGGCCGACGAGCGGCGGCTCGGCCGCTGGGCCCGCCGCATCCTCAACCCCGGCGAGGTCCGCCGGGTCGCCCGCTCGTTGAAGCGGGACGGGTACTCCGTCCACGACGTCTCCATGCTCGACGAGCTGCAGGCGGTCCTCGGTGCCCCGGCCCGGCCGCGCAAGAAGCGCGAACTCGATCCGCTGGACCAGCTCACCGGCCTGGAGGAGCTGATGCCGGTGCGCGAGGAGACCCAGCGCGAGCGGGCCGAGCGCCTGGCGCAGGAGCGCACCGAGTACGCGCACGTCATCGTGGACGAGGCGCAGGACCTCACGCCGATGCAGTGGCGCATGGTCGGCCGCCGCGGCCGGCACGCCACCTGGACGATCGTCGGCGACCCGGCGCAGTCCTCCTGGTCCGACCCGGACGAGGCGGGCGAGGCCCGCGACGAAGCCCTCGGCACCCGCCCCCGGCGCCGCTTCCAGCTCACCGTGAACTACCGCAACCCGGCCGAGATCGCCGAGCTGGCCGCCAAGGTGCTCGCCCTCGCCATGCCCGGCTCCGAGGCGCCGTCCGCCGTACGGTCCACCGGGGTCGAGCCCCGTTTCGTGAGGACGCACGACGGACACGGCACCGTCGCGAGGGACGCCCTGGAGAGGACCGTGCACGCGGAGGCCGAGCGGCTCCTCGGTCTGGTGGACGGCACGGTCGGCGTGGTCGTCGCGATGAACCGGCGCGAGGAGGCCCGGCGCTGGCTGGCCGGGCTCGGCGACCGGGTGGTGGCGCTCGGCAGCCTGGAGGCCAAGGGCCTGGAGTACGACGCGACGGTCGTCGTCTCCCCGGCGGAGATCGCCGACGAGTCCCCGGCCGGCCTGCGGGTGCTGTACGTGGCGCTGACCCGGGCCACCCAGCAGCTGACGGTGGTCTCCGGAGAGCGGGACGAACCGGACACGGCGGGGGTGCCCGACCTGCTCCGGGACTGAACCCTGTGAAGTCGGCCGACGGGAATGGCCTTACCGGATCCGTTTGTTAGCCTGGGTGTGGCACCGGCCCGATCCAAGCCCCCGGGCCCAACCTTCGTCCCTCAGAGGGACCACTTGCCGCGAGGCGAGCATGGCGGGTCGGTGTCATGAACGTGTGGGAGGCCCACATCACCTTGTGATGTGGGCCTCTTTCATTGCCTGATCGATTCTCGTATGGTGGAAGTGGTTTTCCGAAACCATGCACCCTCCGTGAACAAAACGTTCGCAATCCAGGGCGACTATCACGTACTCACGGGTAGGTGCGACGATCGGACGGCACAACTCGCGACACGGTGAAAGCAGAGGAAGTCGGCCATGGCAACGGCGCCCAGCGTCTCCTACTCGATGACCATCCGGCTGGAGGTGCCCGCGAGCGGAACAGCCGTCTCGCAGCTCACCAACGTCGTGGAGTCCTCCGGAGGCTCGGTCACCGGCCTCGACGTCACCGCGTCCGGCCACGAGAAGCTCCGCATCGACGTCACCATCGCGGCCACCTCGACCACGCACGCCGACGAGATCGTCGAGAAGCTCCGCGGCATCGAGGGCGTCACGCTCGGCAAGGTCTCCGACCGTACGTTCCTGATGCACCTCGGCGGCAAGATCGAGATGCAGTCCAAGCACCCGATCCGCAACCGTGACGACCTCTCGATGATCTACACGCCGGGTGTGGCCCGCGTGTGCATGGCCATCGCCGAGAACCCCGAGGACGCCCGCCGCCTCACCATCAAGCGCAACTCGGTTGCGGTCGTGACGGACGGCTCCGCCGTGCTGGGCCTCGGCAACATCGGCCCCAAGGCCGCGCTGCCCGTCATGGAGGGCAAGGCGGCCCTCTTCAAGCGCTTCGCCGGCATCGACGCCTGGCCGCTGTGCCTGGACACCCAGGACACCGACGCCATCGTCGAGATCGTCAAGGCGATCGCCCCCGGCTTCGCCGGCATCAACCTCGAGGACATCTCCGCGCCCCGCTGCTTCGAGATCGAGGCCCGCCTGCGCGAGGCCCTCGACATCCCCGTCTTCCACGACGACCAGCACGGCACCGCGATCGTCGTCCTCGCCGCCCTGACCAACGCGCTTCGCGTCGCCGGCAAGGCGATCGAGAACATCCGGGTCGTCATGTCCGGCGCCGGCGCGGCCGGTACGGCCATCCTCAAGCTGCTGATCGCGGCGGGCGTGAAGAACGCCGTCGTCGCCGACATCCAGGGCGTCGTGCACGCCGGCCGCGCCGACCTGGTGGAGGCCCCGGCCGACTCCCCGCTGCGCTGGATCGCCGACAACACCAACCCCGAGGGCCTGACCGGCACCCTGAAGGAGGCCGTGCGCGGCGCCGACGTCTTCATCGGCGTCTCCGCCCCGAACGTCCTCGACGGCGACGACGTTGCCGCCATGGCCGAGGGGGCGATCGTGTTCGCGCTCGCGAACCCGGACCCCGAGGTCGACCCCGCAATCGCCCGTCAGACGGCCGCTGTTGTGGCCACCGGCCGCTCCGACTTCCCCAACCAGATCAACAACGTGCTGGTCTTCCCGGGTGTCTTCCGCGGTCTGCTGGACGCGCAGTCCCGCACCGTCAACACCGAGATGATGCTCGCCGCCGCGAAGGCCCTCGCCGACGTGGTGACCGAGGACGAGCTGAACCCGAACTACATCATTCCGAGCGTCTTCAACGACAAGGTCGCGGGCGCGGTCGCCGGAGCGGTGCGCGACGCGGCCAAGGCGGTCGGAGCGGCGTCCCAGCCGCTCGTACCGTAGGGTTTCAGAAGCTGTGAGACCGACCGTGCAGGGGCTGTGAGGATCGACACGGGCAGCCCCCGCACCGGCGCGTCGTGGAACCCCCCACCGGCGGGTGCCCTCTAGGGTGACGGCCGAGCAGGCGCTTTTCGTGTGACTCCCTAGGGTGTTCTCACGACTCCTACGGGTGCCGGATTGGCTTTCGCGCCGCAGGTAGGGGCAGGATGCGTCTTTGGGCGCGAGCGCATCGGCATCGATCTCACCTCACGCCTCAACGGCAAGAAGAACACGGGAGTAACAACATGAACCGCAGTGAGCTGGTGGCCGCGCTGGCCGACCGCGCCGAGGTGACCCGCAAGGACGCCGACGCCGTTCTGGCCGCGTTCGCCGAGGTCGTCGGCGACATCGTCTCCAAGGGCGACGAGAAGGTCACCATCCCCGGCTTCCTGACCTTCGAGCGCACCCACCGTGCCGCTCGTACCGCGCGCAACCCGCAGACCGGTGAGCCCATCAACATCCCGGCCGGCTTCAGCGTGAAGGTCTCCGCGGGCTCCAAGCTCAAGGAAGCGGCCAAGGGCAAGTAAGCTCCGCCGAGAGCGTCGAAGGGGGGGGGGGGGGGAGGGACGCACGCGCTGTCGCCCCTCCGCCCCCTTGTCTCCCTTTCCACCCCCCCCCACCCACCCACTGCCTCCCCCCCTCACTTCCAACGC
>NZ_JBWKFN010000030.1:0-36605 GCF_056434245.1 Streptomyces sp. NPDC044064 | reverse complement strand
AGGACGGACTCCCCCTGCCGCGCGAATGAAAAAAAAACGACAAAAAGGAAGCACCCCCACAGAAGCGTGGAGGGGGGACGCCCACGCGGTTTCTTCCCCCCCCCCCTTCGCGGTTGCGGTCAGAAACGGCCTCGAACTCCCCCACTCGCGGCTTCGCTCGAGCGGGGGGACCCCCAGGCCGGGCCGGTCGTCGTCAGCCGAGTGCCTTGCCCGGCAGTTCGACCTTCGCGCCGAGCTCCATCAGCTTCTCCATGAAGTTCTCGTAGCCGCGGTTGATCAGTTCGATGCCGTGGACCCGGGAGGTGCCCTCGGCCGCGAGGGCCGCGATCAGGTACGAGAAGCCGCCGCGCAGGTCGGGGATGACCAGGTCGGCGCCCTGCAGCTTGGTCGGTCCCGAGACGACCGCGGAGTGCAGGAAGTTGCGCTGGCCGAAGCGGCAGTCGGAGCCGCCCAGGCACTCGCGGTAGAGCTGGATGTGCGCGCCCATCTGGTTGAGCGCGGAGGTGAAGCCGAGCCGGGACTCGTACACCGTCTCGTGGATGATGGACAGGCCCGTGGCCTGCGTCAGGGCCACCACCAGCGGCTGCTGCCAGTCGGTCTGGAAGCCGGGGTGCACGTCCGTCTCCAGCGCGATGGACTTCAGCTGGCCGCCCGGGTGCCAGAAACGGATGCCCTCGTCGTCGATCTCGAAGGCACCGCCCACCTTCCGGTAGGTGTTCAGGAACGTCATCATCGAGCGCTGCTGGGCGCCGCGGACGTAGATGTTGCCGTTGGTCGCGAGAGCCGCCGAGGCCCAGGACGCGGCCTCCAGACGGTCCGACAGGGCGCGGTGGGTGTAGCCGCCGAGGCTGTCCACACCGGTGATGCGGATCGTGCGGTCGGTGTCCATCGCGATGATCGCGCCCATCTTCTGCAGAACGCAGATGAGGTCCTCGATCTCCGGCTCGACGGCCGCGTTGGACAACTCCGTGACGCCCTCGGCCAGTACGGCCGTCAGCAGCACCTGCTCGGTCGCGCCGACGGACGGGTACGGCAGCCGGATCTTCGTACCGCGCAGCCGCTGCGGCGCCTCCAGGTACTGGCCGTCCGCGCGCTTCTCGATGGTCGCGCCGAACTGCCGCAGCACGTCGAAGTGGAAGTCGATGGGCCGGCCGCCGATGTCGCAGCCGCCGAGGCCCGGGATGAAGGCGTGGCCGAGACGGTGCAGCAGCGGACCGCAGAAGAGGATCGGGATACGGCTGGAACCCGCGTGGGCATCGATGTCAGCGACGTTCGCGCTTTCCACATGGGTCGGGTCGAGTACCAGCTCACCGGGCTCCTCACCCGGTCGGACCGTCACCCCGTGCAACTGCAGCAGGCCGCGTACGACACGCACGTCACGGATGTCCGGAACGTTGCGCAGTCGACTCGGCGCGCTGCCCAGCAGGGCGGCGACCATGGCCTTCGGTACGAGGTTCTTCGCACCGCGGACACGGATCTCGCCCTCCAGCGGGGTTCCGCCGTGGACAAGCAGGACATCGTCGTTGACGGTCATGAATCTCGCGTTCCGATGAGTCGGGCAGGGGCCGGCCGATCACTTAGCGCGGGGGCCGGAGAGACAGGGTAATCGCCGATCGCCCCCCTGCCGTATGCCCAAGTACCACCCAGCCACGTCATAGGTGTGTCACAACACGAACCGTTCCGCACCGGGCACATGGGGTCACCACGCGCGGGGCTTGCGCCCACGCGCCCTGAGCTGCGTTCACCCGCACACCCGATTGGCTCCCCACGCCGGGGGAAGATGCGGGATCATGTCTGGCATGACCGAGGTGTCCTCGCTCACAGGGCGGCTGCTCGTGGCCACGCCCGCCCTGGCGGACCCGAACTTCGACCGCGCTGTGGTGCTCCTTCTCGACCACGACGAGGAGGGCTCCCTCGGTGTCGTCCTCAACCGCCCCACCCCGGTGGACGTGGGCGACATCCTGGAGGGCTGGGCCGATCTCGCGGGCGAGCCCGGCGTGGTCTTCCAGGGCGGACCCGTCTCGCTGGACTCGGCGCTCGGTGTCGCGGTCATCCCGGGCGGCGCCAACGGGGACCGCGCCCCGCTCGGCTGGCGGCGGGTGCACGGCGCGATCGGTCTGGTCGACCTGGAGGCGCCGCCGGAGCTGCTCGCCTCGGCCCTCGGCTCACTGAGAATCTTCGCCGGATACGCCGGCTGGGGTCCCGGCCAGCTGGAGGACGAGCTGGTGGAGGGTGCCTGGTACGTCGTCGAGTCCGAGCCGGGCGACGTCTCCTCGCCGGCCCCGGAGCGACTCTGGCGCGAAGTACTCCGTCGCCAGCGCAACGAGCTGGCGATGGTGGCCACGTATCCGGACGACCCGTCGCTCAACTGATGCCTGTGAGCTTCAGTACTCTTGCTGATATGAGCACTCTCGAGCCCGAGCGCGGGACTGGTACGGGGACCCTCGTAGAACCGACGCCGCAGGTGTCCCACGGCGACGGCGACCATGAGCGCTTCGCCCACTATGTCCAGAAGGACAAGATCATGGCGAGCGCCCTCGACGGTACCCCCGTCGTGGCGCTGTGCGGCAAGGTGTGGGTGCCCGGCCGCGACCCGAAGAAGTACCCCGTGTGTCCCATGTGCAAGGAGATCTACGAGTCCATGGGCAGCGGCGGCGACGACAAGGGCGGCGACAAGAAGTAGGGGTCTCCCCGCCCGGCCGAGGACGACAAGGCCCCCGGGACGCGTCTCGACGCGTCCCGGGGGCCTTTGTGTTTTCCGGCCACAGAGTGGTCGAGACCTCTTGTCGCCATGTTCATGTTGCCCATAGCCTCCCAGGGTGTTGTGCAGAGCAAAACGTTCATTGCATGTACTGCAACGCCCGTGGCGGTTCGTGGCGGAAGTCCCGGCCCTGCCGATCGCGGCCGCCGCCGCCGTCCCCGGACTCCTTCCGGCGGGTCTTCGGGCAGCAGCAATTCGGCCGTCACTTCGTCAACGGCGTGGTGGTGGCGGGCAATGCGGTGATCGCCCCGGCGTTGATCGCGTTTCTTGCCGCGACCACCGTCGCGCGATTCCGTTTCCGCTTCCGGACCGCCTTGCCGATCAGGTTTCGGGTGGCCCGGACGGTGCCCGTGGAAGGCCGCGGGAGATTCCTCCGGCAGATCCTTTTCCCGCTCGTCCTCCCGGGCCCGGTGGCGATGAGCGTGTTTCCTTCATCTCGGCCCGGAACGACTTCCTGTTCGCTGCCGGTCTTCTTCGTACTCGTACAGCGACGCCCGGTCTCGGGGCCGGGCGGAGCGGACAAGGACTGACGTGACGGACAACGTGGATCTGATTCCGGCTCCGGCGCGCTGTTCCCGGAACACCGCCGGCCGCACGAGCCTCGGCAGCGGTACGGCCCTCGAGGCGCGACCGGGCACGGAGGGCGTCGCGCGCTGGCTGCGCGCCACGGTCGGTGCCGCGACCGGACTGCCGTTCCCGGAGGCGGGCGAGGGTGCCGACCGGCTCGTGCTGAGCATCGAGCCCGACCTGCCGCCGGAGGGCTACCGGCTGGTCAGCGACGGTGGCCCGTACCGCATTCAGGGTGGCGGCGCGGCCGGTGTCTTCTGGGGGGCGCAGACCTTCCGGCAGCTGCTCGGCCCCGACGCGTTCCGCCGGGCGCCGGTGCGGCCGGGGCGGGAGTGGGACCTGCCGAGGGTCACCGTCGAGGATTCCCCCCGCTTCCGCTGGCGCGGTCTCATGCTCGACGTCGCCCGGCACTTCATGCCCAAGGAAGGTGTCCTGCGCTACCTGGACCTGATGGCCGCGCACAAACTCAATGTCTTCCACTTCCACCTGACGGACGACCAGGGCTGGCGGATCGAGATCCGGCGTCATCCCAGGCTGACCGAGGTCGCTTCCTGGCGGGCACGGACGAAATTCGGACACCGGGCTTCGCCGCTGTGGGAGGAGAAGCCGCACGGGGGTTACTACACCCAGGACGACATCCGGGAGATCGTCGCCTACGCCGCCGAGCGGCATATCACCGTCGTCCCGGAAATCGACGTGCCGGGCCACTCGCAGGCCGCCGTCGCCGCGTATCCGGAACTGGGCAACACCGACGTCACCGACACCACCGCCCTGACCGTGTGGGACACCTGGGGAATCTCGGCCAACGTGCTCGCCCCCACCGACACCACCCTGCGGTTCTACGAAGGGGTGTTCGAGGAAGTCCTGGAGCTGTTCCCGGCGGACGCCGCCGAGTTCTCCGCGTTCATTCACATCGGCGGCGACGAATGCCGCAAGGAGCAGTGGAGCGAGTCGGTGGCCGCCAAGACCCGCATCGCGGAACTCGGACTCGCCGACGAGGACCAGTTGCAGTCCTGGTTCATCGGGCACTTCGACAAGTGGCTTACCGCGCGCGGGCGTCGGCTCATCGGCTGGGACGAGATCCTGGAGGGCGGACTCGCGCCGGGAGCGGCCGTGTCCTCCTGGCGCGGCTACGGCGGCGGCGTCGCGGCCGCGCGGGCCGGGCACGACGTCGTCATGTGCCCGGAGCAGTACGTCTACCTGGACCACCGGCAGGCCCCGGGCGAGGACGAGCCCGTGCCGATCGGCTTCGTGCGCACCCTGGATGACGTCTATCGGTTCGAGCCGGTTCCGCCCCAGCTCAGCGCGGCGGAGGCCCGGCATGTGCTGGGTACTCAGGCCAACGTCTGGACCGAGGTGATGGAGGACGCCGCGCGGGTGGACTACCAGACCTTCCCGAGGCTCGCGGCCTTCGCGGAGGTCGCCTGGAGCAGGCTTCCCGCCCCGCAGGAGCGGGACTTCGCGGACTTCGAGCGCCGTATGGCCGCCCACTACGGGCGACTTGACGCCCTCGGCGTCGCCTACCGGCCGCCCACCGGGCCGCGGCCTTGGCAGCGGCGCCCCGGTGTGCTCGGCCGGCCGCTGGAGGGACCGCCTCCGAACAGATAACGGAAAAAACCTGTCGGCATCACCGAAGAGTGGCAATCGGAATACACGGGCGAAGCAGTGTGAAAACGGACCATCTACCCGATGAGGTGGGCGAATGCCTCCTAGCGGACCCCCGCGTTCGGGTCTTGCGAAGATGTGCCAGAGTTGCCACGTCCGCCCTGTGAGCACGTACCGTACGGCCACACAGGAGGGACCAGGTGGGGCAGCGGGAAGGGGCAGCCGGTTTGACCACGCACGCACCGCAGGCGGCGCAGGCCGTCACGCTGCCCACGACACTGGACGAGGCCGTGGCGGCCCTCACCGCCATGCCCACGGCCGTCCCCGTGGCGGGCGGCACCGACCTGATGGCCGCAGTCAACTCCGGCCAGCTCAGGCCCGCCGCCCTGGTGGGCCTCGGGCGGATCAGCGAGATCCGCGGCTGGCAGTACCAGGACGGCCACGCGCTGCTCGGCGCGGGCCTCACCCACGCACGCATGGGCCGCCCCGACTTCGCGGCCCTGATCCCGGCGCTCGCCGCCGCCGCGCGCGCCGCGGGCCCGCCGCACATCCGCAACGCGGGCACCCTGGGCGGCAACATCGCCACCGCCGCCCCCACCGGGGACGCGCTGCCGGTGCTGGCCGCCCTGGAGGCGACGCTGATCATCGCGGGCCCGGGCGGAGCCCGCCGGGAGATCCCGGTGTCGCACCTGCTGGCCGGCGTGGAGATGCTGCGCGGCGGCGAGCTCATCGGCTTCGTGCGCGTGCCGCTGCTGCACGCCCCGCAGGTCTTCCTCAAGGCGACCGGACGTACCGGCCCGGGCCGTGCGGTCGCCTCCGTGGCCCTGGTGCTCGACCCGGCCCGGCGCGGGGTGCGGTGTGCCGTCGGTGCCATAGCGCCGATGCCGCTCAGGCCCCTGGAGGCCGAGCAGTGGGTCGCCGGGCTCATCGACTGGGACAACGACCGCGCGCTCGTCCCGGAGGCCCTGAACGCCTTCGGGGAGTACGTCGCCGCGGCCTGCATCCCCGACCCCGTACCGGAGCCGGACGGTTCCGTGACCCCGCTTCCACCCGCCGTACTGCACCTGCGGCGCACCGTCGCCGCGCTGGCCCGACGAGCACTGGGGAGGGCACTGTCGTGACCGACGACCAGCACGGAGAGGGCACGTCCCAGGGCGGCGGCCGCTGGGACCCGCTGCCCCAGGGCGACTACGACGACGGCGCCACCGCCTTCGTCAAGCTCCCCGAGGGCGGCATCGAGGCCCTGCTGTCCGGTGACAGTCCCCTGGCCGCACCCGGCCACGGCTACGTGCCGCCGCAGATAACGGCGACCCACGGGACGAGCGACCCGGCCGCCACCGGCAGCTGGACCGTGCCCGGCGACGGCCACCAGTGGCCCGACCCGAACGCCGTGCCCCAGGAGCAGGCGGCGGACGACCGGTTCACGTATCACCCCGCCGCCACCCAGCAGTGGACCTTCGAGGAGCCCGCGGCCCCGTCCGGGCCCGGGCACGACGTCACCGGGCAGTGGTCCATCCCGGTCGCTGGCGGCGATCTCCCGGACGAGTCGGGCGAGTTCACCACGTCCTCGCTGGTCGAGCAGTGGGGCGGCACCCCGCCGGCCACCCTGCCCGGCGGTGCGTCGGCGCCCTGGGCGACGGAGCCCGCGGACGGGCCCTGGGGGCAGCCGGAGCCCGGCGCCGAACCCCACATGGCCGACGCGTCCCCGGCGCCGGAGTTCGCGCCCCCGGCGCCGTACGCCGCCACAGCGCCCGCACAGGCCCCTGAGGGCCCCGCTGACGGCCCGGCGCGGCACGGTGAGCCCGGGGCCCCACCGGCCGCACAGGAGGCCGTGGAAACGCCGGACACGGCCGCACCCCCGGCCCCGGCGGACCCCGTGCCCCCGGCCGGCGCGGTGGACACCGAGCCGGAAGCCGCCGAGGCGGACCCGGCCGGCCCGCCGGAGGACACCGGGACCGCGGACCCGGCCGAGCCCGCGGCACACGCCCCGGCCCCGGAGGACCCGGCGGCCTCCGGGCCCGACGCTGTCGAGGACCCGGACCGGACCGCCCAGGGGCCGCAGGACGACCATCCCCTCGCCTCGTACGTGCTGCGCGTCAACAGCACCGAGCGGCCCGTCACCGACGCCTGGATCGGCGAGTCCCTGCTGTACGTCCTGCGGGAGCGGCTGGGCCTCGCCGGGGCCAAGGACGGCTGCTCGCAGGGCGAGTGCGGCGCCTGCAACGTGCAGGTGGACGGACGCCTGGTGGCCTCCTGCCTGGTACCGGCGGTCACCGCGGCCGGCGCCGAGGTCCGTACCGTCGAGGGCCTGGCCGTCGACGGGCAGCCCTCCGACGTGCAGCGGGCGCTCGCCCGGTGCGGTGCCGTGCAGTGCGGTTTCTGCGTGCCGGGCATGGCGATGACCGTGCACGACCTGCTGGAGGGCAACCCGGCGCCGACCGAGCTGGAGACCCGGCAGGCCCTGTGCGGCAACCTGTGCCGCTGCTCCGGCTACCGGGGCGTCCTGGACGCCGTCAGGGAGGTCGTCGCCGAACGCGAGGCGCACACCGCCGCCGACGCCGGGACGGGCGGCGACGAGGCACGTATTCCGCACCAGGCGGGCCCGGGCTCCGGCGGCGTCAACCCGTCGGCGTTCGAGGCACCCGGTGTCTTCGACAGTCCCGGCACCTTCGGCGCACCGGGACCGCACGACCAGCACTACGGCCAGGACGGAGGCCAGGCGTGAGCAACGAAGCCGCCACCGCGACCACCGCGGCCGAAGCGGCCCCGGCGGCCGAGCCGCTGCCGCACGGCCTCGGCGCCTCGCTGCCGCACGCGGACGCGCGCGCCAAGACCGAGGGCACCTTCCCGTA
Organism: Streptomyces sp. NPDC044064; assembly: GCF_056434245.1. Lineage (NCBI taxonomy): Bacteria > Bacillati > Actinomycetota > Actinomycetes > Kitasatosporales > Streptomycetaceae > Streptomyces > Streptomyces sp. NPDC044064. The sequence goes on along the minus strand of NZ_JBWKFN010000030.1, from coordinate 28,820 downwards.
CGCGGCCGACCTGTGGGCCGAGGGCCTGCTGTGGGCGGCCGTCCTGCGCTCCCCGCACGCGCACGCGCGCATCGTGTCCATCGACACCACCCACGCGCGCGAGATGCCCGGCGTACGGGCCGTCGTCACCCACGAGGACGTGCCCGGCACCCCCCGGTACGGCCGGGGCACACCCGACCGCCCGGTGTTCGCCTCCGAGGTCGTACGCCACCACGGCGAGCCCATCGCGGCCGTCGCCGCCGACCACCCGGACACCGCGCGGATGGCGGCCGCCGCCGTCATCGTCGAGTACGAGGTGCTCGACCCGATCACCGACCCGGAGCAGGCCTTCGAGGCCGAGCCCCTGCACCCCGACGGCAACCTGATCCGGCACATCCCGCTGCGCCACGGCGACCCGGACGCGGTCGGCGAGGTCGTCGTCGAGGGCCTCTACCGCATCGGCCGCCAGGACCCGGCCCCCATCGGCGCCGAGGCCGGTCTCGCCGTGCCGCGTCCCGACGGCGGCGTGGAGCTGTACCTGGCCTCCACCGACCCGCACACCGACCGCAACACCGCCGCGGCCTGCTACGGCCTGTCCCCCGATCGGGTGAAGATCGTCGTCACCGGGGTGCCCGGCGCCACCGCCGACCGCGAGGACCAGGGCTTCCAGATCCCGCTCGGCCTGCTCGCCCTCAAGACCGGCTGCCCGGTGAAGCTCACGGCCACCCGCGAGGAGTCCTTCCTCGGCCACGCCCACCGCCACCCGACCCTGCTGCGCTACCGCCACCACGCCGACGCCGACGGCAGGCTGGTCAAGGTCGAGGCGCAGATCCTCCTCGACGCGGGCGCCTACGCCGACACCTCCGCCGAGGTCCTCGCCGCGGCCGTCTCCTTCGCCTGCGGCCCGTACGTCGTCCCGAACGCCTTCATCGAGGGCTGGGCCGTACGCACCAACAACCCGCCCTCCGGCCATGTGCGCGGCGAGGGCGCCATGCAGGTGTGCGCCGCCTACGAGGCGCAGATGGACAAGCTCGCGAAGAAGCTGGGCGAGGACCCGGCCGAGCTGCGCCTGCGCAACGTGCTCGCGACCGGGGACGTCCTGCCGATCGGCCAGACGGTCACCTGCCCGGCGCCGGTGGCCGAACTCCTCCAGACGGTCCGTGACCACCCTCTTCCGGCGCTGCCCAAGGACACGCCCGAGGAGGACTGGCTGCTGCCCGGCGGCCCCGAGGGTGCGGGCGAGCCGGGCGCGGTGCGCCGGGGCGTCGGATACGGCCTGGGCATGGTGCACATGCTCGGCGTGGAGGGCGCCGACGAGGTCTCCACGGCGACCGTGAAGGTCCACGACGGCGTCGCGACCGTGCTGTGCGCGGCCGTGGAGACGGGACAGGGCTTCAGCACCCTCGCCCGCCAGATCGTCCAGGACACGCTCGGCATCGACGAGGTGCACGTCGCACCGGTCGACACCGACCAGCCCCCGGCGGGCGCGGGCTGCCGCGGCCGCCACACCTGGGTCTCCGGCGGCGCGGTGGAACGCGCGGCCAAGATGGTCCGCGCGCAACTGCTGCAGCCCCTGGCGCACAAGTTCGGCATGTCGACCGAGCTGCTCCAGATCACCGACGGCAAGATCACCTCGTACGACGGCGTGCTGTCGACGACCGTCACCGAGGCGATGGACGGCAAGGAACTGTGGGCCACCGCCCAGTGCCGCCCGCACCCCACCGAGCCGCTCGACGCCCAGGGCCAGGGCGACGCCTTCGTCGGCCTCGCCTTCTGCGCGATCCGCGCGGTGGTGGACGTGGACATCGAACTCGGCTCGGTCCGGGTGGTCGAGCTGGCGGTCGCCCAGGACGTGGGCCGGGTGCTGAACCCGGCACAGCTGGCCTCGCGCATCGAGGCGGGCGTCACCCAGGGCGTGGGCATCGCCCTCACCGAGAACCTGCGGACGGCCCGCGGCCTGATCCGCCACCCCGACCTGACCGGATACGCCCTGCCGACCGCGCTGGACGCGCCGGACATCCGGATCGTGAAGCTGGTCGAGGAGCGGGACGTGGTCGCCCCCTTCGGCGCCAAGTCGGTCAGCGCGGTCCCGGTGGTGACGTCACCGGCGGCGATCGCCTCGGCCGTCCGCGCGGCGACGGGCCGCCCGGTCAACCGCCTCCCGATCCGCCCGCAGGCCGCGGTGGTGACCCCGCAGTGACCACGCCCCCCGAGGAACCCCGCTACGAACCCCCACCGAGCGTGGGCAAGTTGTTCCTGTGGATCCTGATCTTCGCCGTGGCGGCCCTGGCGGTCGTCCTGGGCGGCATCTACTTCACCTGAGGGACGGGGCCGCCAGGCACCGGTGTGACGGCGTCCGGCGGGCCGACGGTCGCGCGACTCCTGGCAGCAGTGGAACGGGCGAGGGCCGCCCGGCGTCCTTTCCCACGGGCGTTGTCAGTGGTGCGGCGTAGTGTTCCGGGCAATGGGGGACCACCGCTCTCCGAGGGAAGCCGGAGTGCGGCCGGGCATGCCCAGCCCCAGGGACCGACGCACCGAGGAAGATCGCGGGGGAGCGATGAGCACGACCGATGCCGGGGTGCCGGCGATCACGCTGACCGAGGCGGAGCTGGACCGGTACGTCACGCACGCGCCGACGCGCGGCCTGCTCACGGGCCCCGGACTGCCCACGGACACCGACCTGTTGACGTTCTCCCCGCTCCGCACGCACGGCCTGCGCACCCTCGGCGACGCCACGGACGGCCCCTTCCACCTCGCGGAGGAGCTGCGCAGCCGCCTGGTGATAGGCGAACTCCTCAACCCCGCCGGCATGGAGCGCGAGTCGATCCTGCTCGACGGCGACACGGGCGAGCTCACGACCGCCTACCTCGTCGCCCCGTCCGACCCCCGCCCCTTCGCGCCCTCCCTCGACACCCTCCTGCGCTTCGCCGCCGTCACGGAGGAACTCGCGGGCCTGCGCGGCCGTTTCTCCTCCCTGTCGGGCCAGTACGGCCCCAAGACCGTGACCGAGGCCTCCCGCCGCCTCCTCGCGCTCTTCGAGGAGGGAACGGACGGCGACGTCCCGCCGTACTGGAAGGCCGCGGCCCTGATCCGCCCGCTCGCCCTCATCGCCGACCCCGGAACCACGTCAGGCCTCACCCTGGACGTCCCCGCCCGCGTCCTGGACCAGGAGTTCGGCCACGGCCGGGTGGCCCGCTTCGAGGAGGTGGATTTCCCCACCACGCTCACCCACGAGCCGACCCGCCGTTTCCTGCGGGAGACGGGCCTGCCGGAGGAGGCGGTCCTCTTCCACGCCGACACGGACGTCCCGCTGCCGACCCTCACCGAGTACTTCAGCGGCGAGCGGGCCGAGGAGTACCCCCTGGAGGATCTCCCGGCCCACTCCGACCACCTGATCCGCCTCGGCTACCTGGTCGAGGACAACAGCCTGGTCATCGACGGCAGAACGGGCGCGATCCTCACCTTCAGCGAGCCGGAGGCGACGCTCTACCCCCTGAACACCGACGTCTCCACGCTGGCTTTCACCCTCTGGCTCCTGCACCACGAGCGCACGATCGACGAGCACCTGGGCAACGAACTGACGACCGACGCCTACGACCAACTGGCCGCGGCGATGATCCAGACCCTGACCTCGATCGACCCCACGGCCCTGTCCGGGAACACCGACTGGCACTACTGGACGGAACTGTTCCAGGACGAGGCGGGCGGGGTGCTCTGAGGCGCGTGGCGCGCAGACCGCACGCTCAGCCCATGGCGGTCCTGATGACGGCGAAGGGCGCACCGGCGGGGTCGAGGAACATGGCGAAGCGGCCGATCCCCGGCGCGTCGGTGGTCGGGATGAGGACGGTGGCCCCGGCGGCGGTGGCTCCGGCGAACGTGGCGTCGCAGTCGCTCACCTCGAAGTAGGGATGCCACTCCGCCGTCGATCCGGCGTCGAGGTTCTCCTGGGGCAGCTGCATCAGCCCGCCGTGGTTCCCCTCCCCGCCGGCACCGGACGGGGCCAGGAGCGTGTACGTCAGCTCCGGGCCCATCGGCACATCGGTCATCCGCCAGGAGAAGACCGACCCGTAGAACGCCTTCGCCGCGGCCGCGTCGGAGGTGTACAGCTCGGCCCAGGACAGACTGCCGGGGACACCGACGGCCTCCAGGCCGCTGGTCCCGCCCGGCTGCCAGACGGCGAAGTCCGCGCCCGTGGGGTCGGTGAAGGCGGCCATCCGCCCGAAGGAGAAGACGTCCGCCGGAGCGACCCGGACCCTGCCGCCCCCCTGCTCCACGGCCTTGGCGGTGGCGTCGGCGTCCGGCGTGTGGAAGTACACCGTCCAGGAGGGACTCGCCCCCTCCTCGGTGAGCGGACCGAGACCCGCGACCGTCTTCCCGTCCCGCTGGAAGAAGCCGTAGCCGCCCGCCTCCGGTCCCGCCGAGCGGAAGTCCCAGCCGAAGACGGCGGCGTAGAAGGCGGCGCTCGCGCCGGTGTCCGGGCTCCCCAGATCCAGCCAGTTCGGAGCGCCCGGCATGTATTCGGTCGTCAGCATGGTGTGGTCCTCCACCCTGGGTTCGGCACGCCGCCGCCCGCCGCAGCAGCCCGGGCGAACCGCGTTTCTCGGGTCCGCACTGAGAAACGAATACGGCTCCGCGGGGTTTCGGCCCATGGAGAAGGCAGCGGAGGCCGTGGCGGGAATCGAACCCACGTAACTCGCTTTGCAGGTTTGTCCGGGCTGGTCAGAGGGTGATCCAGAGCCGCTCGCCGACGTTCAGGGCCGTACGGACATGGTGATCGGCAGAGCCGTGTGAGCGGCCCTGGACGGCCGCGAACGGGGATGAACGAGACGGAAACTGAGACGACGGAAGTCCGAATTTTGCTTGCTGGAATGGGCTGAGTGGAAGACCCTCCTGGCAGAGGCGAAGGTCCGGGACGGGCGTCTGCACGACGCGCGGCACACGTCAGCGACGGTTCTGCTGATCCTCGGTGTCCCCGAGCGTGCCGTCATGGGCCTCATGGGGTGGTCGACCACTGCCATGGCCGCTCGGTATCAGCACATGGTGGACGCTGTGCGGGCTGACATCGCGAGGCAGGTGGACGGTCTGATCTGGAAGACCGAGGGCCTCCGGCCGGACGGCGATGATGGCGCGCTCGGACCGGTCACCTGAGACGAGGCCTGAAAAGACGAACACCAGGGCGGCGCCCTTCCGGGGGCGCCGCCGTGCTCCTCGAACCGCTCCTCGACCCACAGCGCGGTCTGGGTGCCCTGGTGCTTGACCACTCCCGGCGAGATGCCGAGCCGGAACGTGCCGGGGACCGGCTTACCCTCCGGCGTGTGCGGTAGGACGTCCAGCGGGCTGGGGCCGGGCGAGGGGTAGTCGATGGCGCCGGTGTCGATCCCGACCGGGTACCGGTCGGCCGTCGCGGCGGTCTTCATCAGCTTGCGGTCCAGGCAGATTCGCTGGTTCGCGAGCACGACGGCCCGGATGTCGGGGCACCATGCCGCCGGGCCTCATGGGCTGGTTCATCACTCGTCCAGAGCCTGTACGCGTGCAATCCCAACCCAACCGGTGTCCATTGGGGGGCGAGTCGTTCGAGAGTGGGGAACCAGCGTGGCTGATCCGAACCAGCAGGACCAACAATCGCGATCGCCGACTCTGGGTGAGCGCTTCGATAACTTCTTCAAGAAGAACCCTGTTCCGGTCTTGCTGATTTCCCTAGCGAGCGTTGTGACGGCGATCAGCACTCTTATCGCAGCTATTGGTGTAGTCGCCTTCTGGTACAACCATAGAGACTGGAGGAAGGTGGAATACGCAAAGCTCAGAAATCTCCGGGCAGGCTATACGTATGAAAAATTCGAGGAACAACTCGGTCGCCCTTCCTACCGTGCAATTTGGAATGTGCGGCCGCCTGCTCTTCCGGGTAATCCAGGGCTACCAACCATTTCCGGGAAGGTGACAGAAAGCGTCTTCCAGAGGCACGGCTATTGGGTCGACACGATGAGCGATTCAGCCGGCACTATTTTTGCCTATGCTGTTACAGCGTGCCAGAAGGATTTTAGGCCAACCTTTTCTTTTTGGGCTGGAAATGGTCCCGAGCCTTCTCGGATCGTCCTGAACCAGTCTGTGATGTCGGGGGTCTACGGAAGCTCTACCGGCACCCTGAAAATCTTCACCCCCGACGGAACTGCAATCAACTATGTTTTCGAGACGGAAGATCCTAGCGATGCAAGCGGATTCAAGGGATATGCCTGGGGATTGAATGACGAGTGCGGCAATTGGAGTGACAGGCAGGGGGAGAGCCCCAACTGGAATGATTGGTATATCAGTCACGCGCGCGGAGGAGTAACTCCTCAGCGCAATGGCGTCCTTACTCCTGATTTTTCGGCCTTGGATAAGGCTGGCCGCGATCTCGCCGCTCAATCGGTCATTAACACCTACGCAGAGACAGCGAACTACACAAGCTGGGATATTTATCCTGATCAAATCGGCGTAAGTCGAAATGTGGGCCAGTGAAGCGCATTCGGGTGAACCTTGGCCGAGTCGATAGAGTCACGGGTAGGCAGGCACCGGTGAAGGCTCAGCGATTCGGCGCTCCAGAGAGCATGCCTGTGATGAAGGGCAGAGCTGCGAGTAGCATCCCGACATCGCTATCGCCTGGTGCCCATGAGCGGGCGGGCCCATACGGGCCAACTGAGACGGGCCAGTGGAGGGGCGGCACCCTCCGCGGGTGCCGCCCTTCGTTTCGCCTGGTCAGGCAGTGGAGGCCGTGGCGGGAATCGAACCCACGTAACTCGCTTTGCAGGCGAGCCCCTAAACCACTCGGGCACACGGCCGTGTCGGTCGCCTTTGGGGGCGGGCCGAACTCGGTGCGTCGACCGTATGGCGGGGCCGAGGACCCGTTCAAGGCAAACCCCGCCCCTGCAACAGGACTGCCACACCGCGTTCATGAAACGGCGGGTGTACGACCAAGGTCGCAGGTGGGGTGGGACTACCGACAGGGGTCATATGCGGTTGTGGGCCTTACGCTGGCGAGCATGAGTGCCCTTGAGTCCCCTGACACCGCTGTTGTGGATGATGCCGTCGGCAGAGACGGCGGTGTGCTGGGCAGGGCCTATCGGGCGCTCAGTGTCGGGATCGTCTCCGTCGTGCTGCTCATAGCCTTCGAGGCGACCGCGGTGGGGACGGCGATGCCCGTCGCTGCGCGGGAGCTGGACGGTGTGGCGCTGTACGCGTTCGCCTTCTCGGGGTACTTCACGACCAGCCTGTTCGGGATGGTGCTCGCCGGGCAGTGGTCCGATCGCAAGGGCCCGCTCGGGGCGCTGACCTCGGGGATCGCCGGCTTCGCCGCAGGGCTCGTCGTCGCCGGGACCGCGCAGGGCATGTGGGTGTTCATCCTGGGCCGGGCCGTGCAGGGCTTCGGCGGCGGGCTGGTCATCGTCGCGCTGTACGTCGTGGTCGGCCGCGCCTACCCCGAGCGGCTGCGGCCCGCGATCATGGCGGCCTTCGCCGCGGGGTGGGTCGTACCGTCCATCGTCGGCCCCCTCGCCGCGGGCGCCGTGACGGAGCACCTCGGCTGGCGGTGGGTCTTCCTCGGCATTCCGGTGCTGGTCGTCTTTCCGCTCGCGCTGGCGCTGCCGCAGATACGGCGCAGGGCGTCGGGCCCGGTGGCCGGCAGCGAGGCCTCCGGCTCCTTCGACCGGCGCCGTATCCGGCTCGCCCTCGGCATCTCCCTGGGCGCGGGACTCCTCCAGTACGCCGCCCAGGACCTGCGCTGGCTCTCCCTGCTCCCCGGCCTCGCCGGAGCCGCCCTGCTCGTGCCCGCCGTCCACGGCCTCCTGCCGCGCGGCACCTACCGCGCCGTCCGCGGGCTGCCCTCCGTCGTGCTGCTGCGCGGGGTGGCCGCCGGGTCCTTCATCGCCGCGGAGTCGTTCGTGCCGCTGATGCTGGTCACCCAACGGGGGCTGTCGCCGACGCTGGCCGGATTCTCACTGGCCGCGGGCGGGGTGACCTGGGCGCTGGGCTCGTGGGTGCAGTCCAGGCCGCGCATGGAGCAGCACCGGGACCGGCTGATGACGGTCGGGATGGTGCTGGTCGCCGCCGCGATCCTCGCCGCGCCGAGTGTGCTCGTCGAGGCCGTGCCCGTCTGGACCGTCGCCGTCGCCTGGGCCTTCGGCTGCTTCGGCATGGGCCTGGTGATCGCCTCCGCCAGCGTGCTCCTGCTCCAGCTGTCGGCGCCCGAGGAGGCCGGCGCCAACTCCGCCGCCCTGCAGATCTCCGACGCCCTCTCCAACGTGGTCCTCCTGGCCGCGACCGGTGCCGCCTTCGCCGCTCTGGGCGGTGGCAGCACCACGGCCACGGCGGCCGACCCCACCCGCCCCGCCGCCTTCGCCGCCGTGTTCCTGCCGATGGCGGGGGTGGCGCTGGTGGGGGCGTGGGTGACGACACGGGTGCGGGAGCGCTGAGCCCGCGGCAAATCGGTCGCCGAGCCGTGCCGCCGGGCCCTGGCCTTCCCGCATGTACGAGCTGACCCTCTCCCTCGGCCCCGCCCTCCGGCAGGCGCTGGACGACCTCGCGGACGCGTCCGGACGCCGTACCGAGGAGGTGGTGCTGGAGGCCGTACGCCGGTATCTGGACGAGGAGGGGGCGGCCGTGCGCACCCACGCCGAGCGTCTCGCGCTGAGCCACGCCGACCTGCTGCGGAGGCTGGGCGAATGAGCCGCCACCTCACGGTCACCGACGTCACGGCCATCGCCGAGATCGCCTTCGGCGGCCGGCCGCCCGAGGCCCGGGAGCCCGGGCTGCTGGCCTCCGCCGTGCACCGGCCGCGCGCCCGGATGTTCGGTACGGCCGCCTACGAGGACCTGTACGAGCAGGCCGCCGCCCTGCTGCACGGCCTCGCCGCCAACCACCCCTTGGTCGACGGCAACAAGCGCACCGCCTGGCTGGCCACGGCCACCTTCCTCGCCCGCAACGGGGTCGATCTCGCCGGCGTCGACCAGGACAGCGCATACGACCTGGTCATCGACGTGGCCTCCGGCGACCTCGGCGACATCCCGCAGATCGCGGGGCGGCTACGGCAGTTGTGACGTGGGTCCCACCCACGGGCGACCCGGCCTCGTCCGGGCGTTGACGGGGTGGGGCGCCGGTAGGGTGGCCCGGTTGTCATACGTAGCCGCCGCCCAACCCCCCTTCCACGGAGACCGTGACTACCACCGCCGCTTCCTCGACGCACTCCCACCATCTCTCGCCCGCCTTCCCGGGCCGCGCGCCCTGGGGTACCGCCAGCAAGCTGCGTGCCTGGCAGCAGGGGGCGATGGAGAAGTACATCCAGGAGCAGCCGCGTGACTTCCTCGCGGTCGCCACGCCCGGCGCCGGCAAGACGACCTTCGCGCTGACCCTGGCCTCCTGGCTGCTGCACCACCACGTCGTGCAGCAGGTGACCGTGGTCGCGCCGACCGAGCACCTGAAGAAGCAGTGGGCCGAGGCCGCGGCGCGGATAGGGATCAAGCTCGACCCCGAATACAGCGCGGGCCCGCTCGGCAAGGACTACGACGGGGTCGCCGTCACGTACGCCGGTGTCGGCGTCCGCCCCATGCTGCACCGCAACCGGGCCGAGCAGCGCAAGACGCTCGTGATCCTCGACGAGATCCACCACGCCGGTGACTCCAAGTCCTGGGGCGAGGCGTGCCTGGAGGCGTTCGAGCCCGCGACCCGCCGGCTCGCGCTGACCGGTACGCCGTTCCGGTCCGACACCAACCCCATCCCCTTCGTCACGTACGAAGAGGACAACGCCGGCATCCGGCGCTCCGCCGCCGACTACACCTACGGGTACGGCAACGCCCTCGCCGACCATGTCGTCCGGCCGGTGATCTTCCTCAGCTACAGCGGCAACATGCGCTGGCGCACGAAGGCCGGTGACGAGATCGCCGCCCGGCTCGGCGAGCCGATGACCAAGGACGCGGTCAGCCAGGCCTGGCGCACCGCCCTCGACCCGCGCGGTGAATGGATGCCCAGCGTGCTGCGCGCCGCCGACCAGCGGCTGACCGAGGTCAGGAAGGCCATCCCGGACGCGGGCGCGCTCGTCATCGCCTCCGACCAGGAGTCCGCGCGCGCCTACGCCAAGCTGATCCGCGAGATCACGGGGACCAAGGCGACGCTCGTGCTGTCCGACGACGCCGGCGCGTCCGGCCGGATCGACGAGTTCAGCGGCAGCAACGACCGCTGGATGGTCGCGGTGCGAATGGTGTCCGAGGGCGTCGACGTGCCGCGGCTCGCGGTCGGGGTGTACGCCACCACCATCTCCACTCCGCTGTTCTTCGCCCAGGCCGTCGGGCGTTTCGTACGGTCCCGGCGGCGCGGCGAGACCGCCTCCGTGTTCCTCCCGACCATCCCCGACCTGCTCACCTTCGCCAACGAGATGGAGGTGGAACGGGACCACGCCCTCGACAAGCCGAAGAAGGAGGGCGAGGAGGACCCGTACGCCGAGTCCGAGAAGGAGATGGACGAGGCGAACAAGGAGCAGGACGAGGACACCGGCGAGCAGGACATGCTGCCGTTCGAGGCGCTGGAGTCCGACGCCGTCTTCGACCGGGTGCTGTACGACGGCGCCGAGTTCGGGATGCAGGCCCACCCCGGGAGCGAGGAGGAGCAGGACTACCTCGGCATCCCCGGACTGCTGGAGCCCGAGCAGGTGCAGCTGCTGCTGCAGAAGCGGCAGGCCCGGCAGATCGCGCACAGCCGCAAGAAGCCGGACTCCGAGGCCGACCTGCTCGAACTGCCCGCCGAGCGGCGGCCGGTCGTCAGCCACAAGGAGATGATGGAGCTGCGCAAGCAGCTCAACACGATGGTCAGCGCGTACGTCCACCAGAGCGGCAAGCCGCACGGGGTCATCCACACCGAGCTGCGGCGGGTGTGCGGGGGGCCGCCGAGTGCGGAGGCGACCGCGGGACAGCTGCGGCAGCGGATCGCCAAGGTCCAGGAGTGGGCCACCCGTATGAGGTGACCCCACCTCCGTGTGCGTATCCCGTCCGTGCGTGTATGCGGACGAATGCTGGCAGTCCATCCCCACCCTTGCCCGGATTCTGGACGGAGACTTCCGCTCAGCGAACCGGCTTCGCTACTGTCCCGCTACGCACACGCCCCGTGGCAGCGCCGCCGCGGAGCGCAGCCGTGAAGCGACATGGTCCGGAGCCGCCGGACCGTCCTGCCGATCGGCCGCCTCTGAAGCGCGTCGCCGACGGGACTCGGTCACGCATCCGCCGCCCAGAGGCTGCCGACCTCACCGCCGAAGGAGTGGGCGTCGTGACCGCGGAGACATCCCAGACGCTCGACCGGGGACTACGTGTCCTCAAGCTGCTGGCCGACACGGACCATGGCCTGACCGTCACCGAGCTTTCCAACAAACTGGGCGTGAACCGGACCGTGGTGTACCGGTTGCTCGCCACGCTCGAGCAGCACGCGCTCGTACGCCGTGATCTGGGCGGGCGAGCCCGCGTCGGGCTCGGGGTGCTGCGGCTCGGCCGGCAGGTGCATCCGCTGGTACGGGAGGCCGCGCTGCCCGCACTGCGCTCGCTCGCCGAGGACATCGGGGCGACGGCGCATCTGACACTGGTGGACGGGACGGAGGCGCTGGCGGTCGCTGTCGTCGAGCCGTCGTGGACGGACTATCACGTGGCCTACCGCGCCGGTTTCCGGCATCCGCTGGACCGGGGAGCCGCGGGCAGGGCGATTCTCTCCGCGCGACAGTCGCCGTCCGCCGATCCCGGCTACACGCTGACGCACGGCGAGCTGGAGGCGGGCGCCAGCGGCGCCGCCGCGCCGCTCATCGGTGTGACGGGTGTCGAGGGCAGTGTGGGCGTGGTGATGCTCGCGGACTCCGTCCCGGAGCGGGTGGGGCCGCGGGTGGTCGACGCGGCGCGGGAAGTCGCCGAAGCGTTGCGCTGAGCGCGGCTTGTGGCCGGGGGTGCGTCCGTCTCGGGTACGGGTGCGTTGTGGCCGGTCGCGCCCGCGCGGCGGAGCCGCATATCGATGCAGCCCGCGCCCCTTGAGCTACGCGCCGTCCGCCACCGAGGCACCGTCGGACCAGCGCTTTGGCCATCCCGCTAATCCGAGCTCCCAACCTTTGGCCGTTCCCCTCACCCTCTGCCGGACCCCCCTCCGCATCATCAAGGGCCATACAAGCCCCGATGCGGAGGGAGCGGCACGGTGGAAAGAGTCGGGACCAGGCCACAGGCCGAGGGACGGACAGGGAAGAACAGGCTCACCCGGCGGCAGGCCGTCGGCACGCTCGTGGGCGAGGCCGCTGCCAGTCCGCTCCGGCGGACCATGGGAGTCGCCCAGCTCACGCTGCTCAGCGTGGGGGCCACACTCGGTACCGGCATCTTCGTCGTGCTCGGGGAAGCCGTCCCGAAGGCCGGCCCCGCGATCGTCGTGTCGTTCGTGCTCGCCGGAGTGACCGCCCTGTTCTCGGCGCTCTCCTACGCCGAGCTGGCCGGCATGATCCCCGGCTCGGGATCGTCGTACAGCTACGCCTACGCCACCCTCGGCGAGCTGGTCGCCTGGGTGTGCGGGTGGTGTCTGATCCTGGAGTACGGGGTGTCCGTGGCCGCCGTGGCGGTGGGCTGGGGGCAGTACCTCAACGAGCTGCTCGACCTGGTCTTCGGCGTCACCCTGCCCGACTCGCTCAGCGCCCCGCCCGGACTCGGGGGCACCCTGAACATCCCGGCCGCCCTCATCGTCGTACTCGCCATGGTCGTGCTGCTGCGCGGGGCCAGGGAGAGCGCGGTCGCCAACACCGTCATGGTCGGCGTCAAGATCGCCGCGCTGGTGATGTTCTGCGCCGTCGCCTTCACCGCCTTCCGCGCCGGGAACTTCCACCCCCTCTTCCCGCTCGGCGCCGCCGGCATGAGCGCCGGGGCGGCCTCCCTGTTCTTCTCCTACATCGGCTTCGACGCCGCGTCGACGGCCGGTGAGGAGGCCAGGAACCCCCAGCGGGATCTGCCGCGCGCGATCATCCTCTCCCTCGTCCTCGTCACCGCCCTGTACGTCCTCGTCGCCGTGGCCGCGCTCGGTGCCATGCCGTGGAAGCAGTTCGGGGGGACCGAGGCGACCCTGAGCCAGGTCCTCGTGCGGTCCGTCGGCGGCGGGAACCTGTGGCCGGTCCTGCTGTCGATCGGGGCCGTCGTCGCCACCACCAGCGTGGTGCTCACCGTGCAGTACGGGCAGATCCGCATCCTGTTCGCGATGGCCCGGGACGGGCTGGTGCCTCCGCTGTTCGCCAAGGTCCACCCGCGTACCGGGGTGCCGCGCGCCAACACCGTCATCGTCTCCGGCTTCATCGCCGTACTCGCCGCCCTCGTCCCGCTCGGCAGCCTCGCCGATGCCACCAGCATCGGCACGCTCTTCGCGTTCATGCTGGTCAACCTGGCCGTCGTCATCCTGCGCCGGCGCAGCCCGGGCACCCCGCGCTCCTTCCGGGTCCCGCTCTCGCCCTTCACGCCGCTGCTCGGTGTCGGGTTCTGCGTCTACATGCTGTTCAGCCTGGGCACCGACACCTGGATCGCCTTCGGGGTGTGGATGGCGGCCGGGCTCGTGATCTACGGCCTCTACGGCATCCGGCACTCCAAGCTCGACGCACCGCACGAGGACCCCGCATGACCGCTCTCGATCTCACCGCCGATGTCGTCACGCTCACCCGGGCCCTCGTCGACCTTCCCTCCGAGAGCGGGGAGGAGCGGCGGATCGCGGACGCCGTGGAGACGGCCCTGCGCGCCCTGCCCCACCTCACCGTCGACCGGGTCGGCGACTCCGTCGTCGCCCGCACCACCCTCGGCCGGCCCGAACGTGCCCTGCTGGCCGGTCACCTGGACACCGTCCCCGCCGCCGGGAACCTGCCCTCGCGGCTCGACGGCGGGCGCGTCCACGGGCTCGGCGCCTGCGACATGAAGGGCGGGGTGGCGGTGGCGCTGCGGATCGCCGCGACCGTCACCGCACCCGTCCGCGACCTCACCTACGTCTTCTACGAGTGCGAGGAGGTCGAGGGGGAGCGCAACGGGCTCGCCCGGATCGGCGCCGCGCGGCCGGAGCTGCTGGAGGAGGCCGGTCTGGCGATTCTCATGGAGCCCTCCGACGCCGGTGTCGAGGCCGGCTGCCAGGGCATCCTCACCGCCGACATCGTCGTGAAGGGCGCCCGCGCCCACACCGCCCGCGCCTGGCGTGGCGTCAACGCCGCCCACAAGGCCGCACGGGTGCTCCAGCGGCTCGACGAGCACACGCCCGAGCGGGTCGTCGTGGACGGGCTGGAGTACCGGGAGGGACTGAGCGCGGTCGCGGTGCGCGCCGGGGTCGCCGGGAACGTCGTACCGGACGAGTGCGTGGTCACCGTCAACTGCCGATTCGCGCCCAGCCGTTCGCCCGAGGAGGCGGAGGCGTACGTGCGCGGGCTGTTCCCGGAGTACGAGGTCCGGGTCACCGAGGTCGTCGCGGGGGCCCTGCCCCGGCTGGACCGGGTCGGCGGCCTGGTCGCCGCGCTCGGCGCCGAGCCCCGGCCCAAGCTCGGCTGGACGGACGTGGCCCGGTTCGCCGCGCTCGGCGTGCCCGCGCTCAACTACGGCCCCGGGGACCCGTCGCTGGCCCACACGGCGGGCGAGTACGTGCCCGTGGAGCACCTGCGGCAGTGCGAGGAGCGGCTCAGGCGGTGGCTCCGCTGAGCCCGGCCAGCGCCCTCAACTGAAGCCACAGCACCAGCCGTTCGTCGGGGTCGTCCAGGTCGACCCCGGCGTGCTGCTGGAGTTGTCTGAGCCGGTACCGGCAAGTGTTGGGGTGCACGGCGAGCAGCTTGGCCGCGCCCGCCATGTCGCAGCCCGCGTCGAACCAGCACACCAGCGTGCGGGCGTACTCCGTGCCGTTCGCGGCGTCGTACGCCAGCACCCGCCGCCACGCGCCCGCGCTCAGCTCCCGTCGCTCGCCCATCACTTCGGCGAGCCGCAGCAGTGTCACACGCGGGCGCACCTCGTCCACCGTGGCGACCGGCAGCTCCGCGTCCAGCACCCGCAGCACCAGGTCCGCGTCCGCCCGGGAGTCCGCGAGGCCGGCCGGGTCCGGCACCACCTCGCCCAGCGCCGCCCGCACCGGCACCCGCAGCGCCTGTCCGGCCCGCCCGACGATGTCCTCGGCCAGCGTCCGATGGCTGTGTCCATCCGTTCGCCTCCGGGGCGCTTCAGCCGGGAGTACCGCGTACACCACCCCGTCCACCAGCACGCACGCGTGCCGCCCGTAGCGCGCCTCGCACTGCAGGCGTACGACGTCCAGCAGGCGCAGCGCGGTCCGTTCGGCGTCCGGGACGCTCGCGGCGGAGTCCAGCACGAACGCGGCTACCCGGGCCGGGCCCGTGACACCGAGCCGCTGGGCGGCCGTCGGCGCGTCCGTCGTGCCCTCCAGCAGGCGGCGCAGCAGATCGCTGCCCCGGTGCCGCGCCAGTTCGCGGGCCGCGCGGGCTCGGAGCAGGAGCAGGGCGGCCGTGGAGGCGCCCTGGACGAGGGTGTCCTCGGCGTCGGGGGCGAGCGAGCCGCCGTCGATCACCCAGACGGAGCCGAGCGTCTCCCCGCCGGCCCGCACCGGCATCGCGAGCCGGGGCAGACCCGAGCCGGTCAGCGCGGGCAGCCGCACCGGCCGGTCGGCCGCGAACAGCCGCCGGTACTGCTCGGTGTTCTCCGCGCTGGGCGGCACCTGCAGGCCGAGGATGCCCTGCCGCCGGTCCTCGTCCACCTGCTGCCCGGGGACGGTCGAGTAGGCCAGGATCCGCTGCCGCGGGTCCTCGATCGCCGTGGCCCCGCCGGTGCCCGCCGCGATCGCGTCGGCCAGCGCGAACAGATCACCGAGGCCGGTGTCGGAGGCGGTGGCGGGCCGCGCGCCGATGGCCGAGGCCAGCAGCAGGTGCACCTGGTGCCAGGCGGCGTCCTCGGCGACCGACAGCAGGGCCACGCCGTGCGCCTCCGCCTCCTCGACCGGCCCGTCCGGGCCCCGCACCACCACACCGGTCAGCCCGGCCTCCGCCGCCGCCCGGACCAGGGGACCCGCCTGCGCCGCCGGCACCCCGACCGCCAGCAGCAGCCCGCCGGGCAGCCGGGGGAGCGGGGTCCGGCCGTCGTGGAGCACCGCCTCGGTGACCGGTACGCCCTGCCCGGCGGGGGCGGTGTGCAGGTGCAGGGCGGGGCCGCCGACGACGTCCAGCAGGTCGCCGAGGGTGCACGCGTCCATGGAAGTCCTCGCGGGGTCGGCTTGGCTGATGCTGCAACGAACGTACGCATCCCTTGGCCGCTCGCACAACACGCGGCTCCGCGTGGCCTCCGAGACTCGTCCCATGACAGCAGGAGTCATGACCACAGGAGTCACCGTCCGTACGGTCCACGACGTCACCGGGCTCGCGGCCGTGGCCGACCACTTCAGCGACGTCTGGCACACCCCCCGTACCGCCCCGCCCTACCCGGCCGAGGTGCTGCACAGCCTGGTGCACGCCGGTGGCGCCGTGCACGCCGCGTACGACGGGCAGCGGCTGGCCGGGGCCGCCGTGGCCGTGCTCGGAGCGGAGGGCAGCACGTACTCGCTGGTGGCGGCCGCCGACCGGGGCCTCGGGTACGCCGTGAAGCAGGCGCAGCGCGTCTGGGCCGCCGGGCTCGGCGCCCGCACCATGCGCTGGACCTTCGACCCGCTGGTCGGCCGCAACGCCCGCTTCAACCTGGTCAAGCTGGGTGCCGTCGGCACGGAGTACCTGGTCGACTTCTACGGCCCGATGACGGACGGCGTGAACGACGGCGACGAGAGCGACCGGCTGACGGTCACCTGGGATCTGGATCCGACGGCGCCGAGAGCGCCGTACGACACGGACGTCCGCGGCCCGGTCACCCGGATCGCCCCCGACGGCGGCCCGCTCGCCCGCCGCGACCTCGCCGACCGGTACGTCTGGTGCCGGGTCCCCGACGACATCGTCGCGCTGCGCGCGGCCGACCCCGCGCTCGCCCTGCGCTGGCGGTACGCCGTGCGCGAGGTGTTCCTGGAGGCGTTCGTGGCGGGCTTCCGGGCGACGGGCATGTCCCGCGACGGCTGGTACACGCTCACCCGGACGGAGGAGGCCGCATGAAGCTGGAGCGCGTGGAGATCGTGCACGTGGCGATCCCGCTGGTCACGCTCTTCCGGACGTCCTTCGGCACGATGACGACGAAGGACACCTTCCTCCTGCACGTCGTCACGGACGAGGCCGAGGGCTGGTCGGAGTTCGCCGCCGACCCCGAGCCGCTGTACTGCTCGGAGTTCGTGGCCGGCGCCGAGATCGTGCTGCGCGACTTCCTGCTGCCCCGGGTGGCCGCCCTGCCACACCTCACGACAGCCGCGCTCGCCCCGGCCATGGCGAAGATCAAGGGGCACGAGCTGGCGAAGGCGGCCCTGGAGACCGCGGTGCTCGACGCCGAGCTGCGGGCGTACGGCATGCCGCTCGCGACCTACCTCGGCGCCGTACGGGACCGGGTGCCCGCTGGGGTCTCCGTCGGCATCAAGGACTCCGTGCCCGAGCTGCTGGACGACGTCGAGCGCTACCTCGCCGAGGGGTACGTGCGCATCAAGCTGAAGATCGAGCCCGGCTGGGACGTCGAGCCGGTCCGGGCGGTCCGCGAGCGCTTCGGCGCCGGGCTGCCCCTCCAGGTCGACGCCAACACCGCGTACACCCTCGCGGATGCCGAGCATCTGCGGCGGCTGGACGAGTTCGGGCTGCTGCTGATCGAGGAGCCGCTGGAGGAGAACAACCTCCACGCCCACGCGCAGCTCCAGAAGCGCCTGGCGACCCCGGTCTGCCTGGACGAGTCCCTGCACCACGCCCGGGACACCGCCGCCGCGATCGCCATGGACGCCTGCCGGGTGGTGAACGTCAAGCCCGCCCGGGTCGGCGGCTATCCGGAGGCCCGCCGGGTCCACGACGTGGCCCACGCGCACGGGATCCCGGTGTGGTGCGGCGGGATGCTGGAGACGGGCATCGGCCGCGCCCCCAACCTGGCCCTGGCCGCCCTCCCCGGCTTCACCCTGCCGGGCGACACCTCGGCCTCCTCGCGCTACTTCGCCGAGGACATCACCGAGCCGTTCGTCCTGGTGGACGGCCACCTCCCGGTGCCGGCCACGCCCGGGATCGGCGTCGAGCCGCTGCCGGACGCGCTGCGCCGGTTCACCCGTGAGCGCCGGGACCTGTACACCGCATAGGAGACGGGGGGAGGCGGGTGGCCGTCACGTAGATTGATTACGTGCTCTCACGTCTCACGCGTCCCCAGGCCGTCGCCGTCTGCGCCGTGCCCGTCGTGGCCCTGCTCGCCACGGCGGTCCTCGCGCCGCTTCCGTTCTCGGTGGCGCAGCCCGGGATGACGGCGGACGTGCTCGGGAAGAACCAGGGCACCCCGGTGATCACCGTCTCCGGCGCACCCACCCGGACGACCGGCGGGCAGCTGCGGATGACGACCATCGAGGCGACCGGCCCGGACGCCCGGGTGTCCCTCAAGGACCTGATCGGCAACTGGTTCCGCGCGGACCGGGCCGTGATGCCCCGCGACTCGGTCTACCCGAGCGGCAACAGCGTCAAGGAGATCGAGAAGCACAACGCGGAGCAGATGCAGCAGTCCCAGGACGCGGCGACCCAGGCGGCGCTGAAGTATCTGAACCTGAGCGCCGACAAGGTCGATGTCAATCTGAAGCTCGCCGACGTGGGCGGGCCCAGCGCGGGGCTGCTGTTCACCCTGGGGATCATCGACAAGCTGAACGGCGACGGCGGCGGCGGCGACCTCACGGGTGGCCGCACCATCGCCGGTACGGGCACGATCGACGCCTCCGGGAAGGTCGGCGCGGTCGGCGGGGTGGCGCTGAAGACTCAGGCCGCCCGGCGGGACGGGGCCACCGTCTTCCTGGTGCCCAAGGCCGAGTGCAGCGATGCCAGGGCCGAGCTGCCCGAGGGGCTGCGGCTGGTCCCGGTGACCACGCTGAAGGGCGCGGTGGACTCCCTGGTGGCGCTGGAGAAGGGGAAGGGCTCGGTTCCGAGCTGTTAGGCGACTCTCCGGGTTGCCGGTCGTCGTTCCGAGCTGTCAGGCGACGGCGGGAGCCGGCTTCGGGGCGGCCGCGAGCCGCAGGCCGACCTCCACGAGGGTCCAGCCGACGCGGGTGCGCAGTTCGACCGGGGGCTTCGCCTCGGTGGCGAGGCGGTGGGCGGCGGCCTCGGCGTTCAGGTCGGCGACGTGCTGCTGGGCGAGCTGGGTGGTGAGCTGCATGGCGGGGCCTCTCGATCCGTCTCGGTCGGTCTCGGTCGGTCTCGGTCGGTCTCAGTCGGTCTCGATGGGGAACAGGTGCGTGTGGATGCGTACTTGCTCGGAACCGGGCGTGTCCGTGCCGGTGCCGCGGTTGCGGTAGTCGTCGATCAGGGCGTGCATCTTCGCGACGAGTTCGACGGCCAGCTCGGGTGTGAGCCGTAGCGTCGCGTCGCTCATGTCGGAGCCGCGGGACCAGTCCGTGGACCACCGGTCCCGGGTATTGAGCCAGGTGGCCAGCTCGCGGGCGTGGGTGCCTGCGACCTCTTGCAGGAACACCTCGGCCAGTCCTCTGACCTCGGGGCCGACGCCCTCGAACTCGTCGGTGTCGAAGACGATCCCCTGGTCCACGGCCCGCCACCAGCGCTCCCGGCCCTTGCCGTGCCCGGGTGCGTCCTCGACGAAGCCGTGGGCGGCGAGCTGGCGCAGGTGGTAACTGGTCGCGCCGCTGGACTCGCCGAGCCGGTCCGCCAGCTGGGAGGCGGTGGCGGGTCCGCGCCGGCGCAGCGTGTCCAGCAGCTGCATCCGCAGCGGGTGCGCGAGCCCCCGCAGCGAGCGGGGATCCAGCCGGCGCTGTTTCCGTTCCTCGTGCTCCGTCATGCGTACAAAGATAGCTATGCAAAGAGTCCTTTGCAAGGACTTCTTTGCATCGAGTCCGGCGCATGCGGCCGCAGCAGGGCCTGAGCCAGCGAGGCCAGCCAGTCGACCAGCAGGGCGAGGGCGAGGGTGAGGACCGAGCCGAGCACCAGCACCGGCATCCGGCGGTCGGCGATGCCCGTGGTGATCAGCACGCCCAGACCGCCGCCTCCGCCGAACGCCGCCAGGGCGGCCGTACCGACGTTGAGGACCAGGGCCGTACGGACGCCCGAGAGGATCAGCGGGGCGGCGAGGGGAAGTTCGACGCGGGCGAGGACGGCGAGCGGGGACATGCCGATGCCGCGGGCCGCCTCCAGCAGGTGCGGGTCGATGGCCCTCAGGCCCGCGACGGTGTGGGCGAGGACGGGCAGGACCGCGTAGACGGCGATGCCGACCAGGACCGCCCACGTGCCCGAGCCGAGCGCGATCACCAGCAGGGCGAGCAGGCCGATCGCCGGGGTCACCGGGCCCAGGCCCACGACCGTCGTCGCCACCGGGGTGACCCTCCGGAACGCCCGCCGGGTCAGCAGGACGCCCAGCGGGATCGCGACGGCCAGGACGAGGAAGGTCGAGAGCGCCGTCAGCCGCACGTGCTGCCACAGCGCTCCGGAGACCCGCCCACCGGACAGCGCGTTCACGGAGACGGGATCGAGGTCCGCCTGCCGGAACCACAGCCAGGTACCGAGCAGCAGGGCGACCAGGAACACGGGCAGCAGGGTCAGCCGCCGCCAGGTCAGACGGGGCGCGGCCGGGTTCGGCCGGGGCGGGCCTTCCTGCTCGGGGGCGCCCTCGTCGCGGGGGGAGGGCCCGGCTTCGCGCCCGGTCATGAGCAGCTGCCGACGGCGATGGCTCAGGTACTCCCAGAAGCTCAACGGTGCTCCAGGTCGGCTAGGTCCCTTCCCGACTGTCCTCGGCCGCCTGCTCCACGAGCGGGATGATCCGCAGCGGAACGGGGTTCTCCATGACGATCGCCGTGGAGGCCCGGACGATGCCATCAAAACCGACGACCCGGTCGATCACCCGCTGAAGATCGGCGTTCGAGCGGGCCACCAGCCGGCACAGCATGTCCCCGCTGCCGGTGGTGGTGAGCAGTTCCAGCACCTCCGGAACGGTCGACAAGTGCGCCCGGACATCGGGCCCTTGCCCCTGCCGGATCTGCAGCGTGGCGAACGCGGTGACCGGGTAGCCGATGGCCGCCGGGTCCACCTGGGGGCCGAAGCCGCGGATCACTCCATTCGACTGAAGCCGGTCCAGCCGCGCCTGCACCGTCCCCCGGGCGACCCCCAGCCGCCGGGACATCTCCAGCACGCCGATGCGCGGCTCCCGGGCCAGCAGCACGATGATCCGGCCGTCCAGATGATCGATCGCCACGGCACCTCCCGGGGTGGTCATCCTGTACAGAAGGACCGCAGAAACGGTCACAGCACCAAGCAGATTGTCCAGTGAACAAAGAAACTATTGCGCACCTTGCAGGGCGGGGCCACCCTTCCGGCATGACGCAGACCACACACCACACTCCCGACACCGCCCGGCAGGCCGACCCCTTCCCGGTCAAGGGAATGGACGCGGTCGTCTTCGCCGTGGGCAACGCCAAGCAGGCGGCGCACTACTACTGCACCGCCTTCGGCATGAAGCTGGTCGCCTACTCCGGACCGGAGAACGGCAGCCGCGAGACCGCGAGCTACGTGCTCGAGAACGGCTCCGCCCGCTTCGTGTTCACCTCGGTGATCAAGGCGAGCACCGCCTGGGGCGAGTTCCTCGCCCGGCACGTGGCCGAGCACGGCGACGGCGTCATCGACCTGGCCATCGAGGTCCCGGACGCCCGCCGTGCCTACGCCTACGCGATCGAGCACGGCGCCCGCCCGGTCGCCGAGCCGTACGAGCTGAAGGACGAGCACGGCACCGTCGTCCTCGCCGCGATCGCCACCTACGGCGAGACCCGCCACACCCTCGTCGACCGCTCCGGCTACGACGGCCCGTACTTGCCCGGGTTCGCGGCCGCCGCGCCGATCGTCGAGCCGCCCGCCCAGCGCACCTTCCAGGCCATCGACCACTGCGTCGGCAACGTCGAGCTCGGCCGCATGAACGAGTGGGTCGGCTTCTACAACAAGGTCATGGGCTTCACGAACATGAAGGAGTTCGTGGGCGACGACATCGCCACCGAGTACAGCGCGCTGATGTCGAAGGTCGTCGCGGACGGCACCCTCAAGGTGAAGTTCCCGATCAACGAGCCCGCGATCGCCAAGAAGAAGTCCCAGATCGACGAGTACCTGGAGTTCTACGGCGGCGCCGGCGTCCAGCACATCGCGCTGAACACCAACGACATCGTCGCGACCGTCCGCATCATGCGCGCGGCCGGGGTCCAGTTCCTCGACACCCCGGACTCGTACTACGACACCCTCGGCGAGTGGGTCGGCGACACCCGCGTGCCGATCGACACCCTGCGCGAACTGAAGATCCTCGCCGACCGCGACGAGGACGGCTACCTGCTGCAGATCTTCACCAAGCCGGTCCAGGACAAGCCGACCGTCTTCTTCGAACTCATCGAACGGCACGGCTCGATGGGCTTCGGCAAGGGCAACTTCAAGGCCCTGTTCGAGGCGATCGAGCGCGAGCAGGAGAAGCGCGGCAACCTGTAACCCGGCACCCCGCGCCAGGCCCTGTCGGGCCTAGGACAGGTCGGCGGGCAGGGGCTCCTCCGGCAGTTCGTCGAGCCCCTGCAGCGCCGCCTGTGCCGCCGGGACCCGCAGCGGCGAGAAGTACGGGTTGATCCGCAGCGCCTCCTCCAGGTGTCGCCGGGCCGGCCCGTACAGCTCCAGCTCGCGCTCGATCATGCCCCGGTGGTACGCGTACAGCGCGCTGCGCACCCCACCGCCCTTCGTCTTGTCCGTCGCCGTCGTGGCGTAGTCCAGCGCCTCCTCGTCGTCGCCGGTCCGGTGCAGCGCCCAGCCGAGGGCATCGGCCACCTCGATCCCGTGCTGGCGCTGCCACTCCTCCTCCAGCCGCACCACCGCGTCCTCCGGGTCCGCGTGGTCGGCCTCGAACTGCCCGATCAGCAGCTCCTCGTCGACCCCGCCCGCGACCGCCTGCCGTACCCGCTCGTGCAGCAGCTCGTACTGCTCCCGGGCCGCTCCGGGCTGTCCCAGCGACTCGTACAACTCGCCCAGCTCCAGCGCGACCTGCGGGTCCGCCCGCTTGGCCAGGGCCGTCCGGTACGCGGTGAGCGCCTCCTGGGGGCGGCCCAGCGCGGCCAGCGCCCGCCCCTGCCCGGCGAGCGCCGCCCGCTGGTCCGGGTCGAGGCGTACGGCCGCCCGGAAGTGCCGCAGCGCGTCCTCACGGTCGCCCCGCTCCCAGGCCAGCTGCCCGGCCCCGGTCAGATAGGCGGCCTGCTCGGCGGGGGTGCGGGCGGCCGACGCCGCGTCCGTCAGCTGGGCCGCGGCGTCCTCGCGCCAGCCCCGGTCCCGGTAGACCGCCGAGGCCCGCGCCATCACGGCGGGCCGCTCGGCCGCGCCGGTGCGCAGCCCCATCAGCTTGTCCAGGGCGCCCCGGGCCGCCTTGTAGTCGCCGAGCCCGTTGTAGGCCTCGATCAGCGGCGCGTACGAGGTCCACCGCTTCGGCGCCAGCTTCAGCGCCTGCTCGCCGTACCGCTTGGCCGCAGGGAAGTCCCGGCGCGCGTTCGCCAGCGCGGCCAGCCCGCCGAGTGCCTGGGCGTTGCCCGTGCCCCGCACCTGAATCGAGGCCTGCAGCGCCCGCTCGGCCTTCGGATAGTCCGCCGCGTCGGCGCCGTGCCGCCCCTGCTCCAGGTACGCGCTGCCCAGTACCGCCCATGCCAGGGCGTCCCGCGGCTGCGCCCGCACCCGGCTCTCCTGCTGCCCGATCAGCGCCGCCAGCTCCGGCAGCGCGGCCGGCATCCCGGAGGAGACCGCGGTCAGCGTCTGCGCCTGCAGCCGGGCCTGGGCCCGCGGGCCCGGTGCCGCCGGTGCGGCCGGGGGGCGCGGCTCGGCCGGCAGCAGGATCAGGGCCGTGCCCGCGGCGACCCCGCAGACACACCCGGTGACCAGCACGCGCCGCAGCCACCGACCGGGGCGGCGCGGCGGAGGCGGCTCGGTCACCACGGAAGTACCGGGGGCGGAGTGGCCGTACTGTCGGATCTCCATGCCGCTCACTGTGCGGCAGTACGACCGGCACGTCCGGGTGGCCCAAGGGCGGCACGGACGGGGTTCACACCGATGGCCCCGGGTGCGACGCTGTGATCATGAGCCGTATCGAAGCGCGTCCCGACGAAGACGCCGTACACACCGGTAACCTCACCGACCGGCTCCTGGCCGGCCTGCCCGCCGAGGCCGTCCTCACCGACCCCGACGTCATCTCCTCCTACGCCAACGACATGGCGAGCTTCTGTCCGGCCGGTGCCCCGGCCGTGGTCGTCCTGCCGCGCACCGTCGAACAGGTCCAGCACGTCATGCGCACCGCCACCGAGCTGCGCGTCCCGGTGGTCCCGCAGGGCGCCCGCTCCGGTCTGTCCGGGGGCGCCAACGCCACGGAGGGCTGCATCGTGCTGTCCCTCACCAGGATGGACCGCATCCTGGAGATCAGCCCCGTCGACCGGATCGCCGTCGTCGAACCGGGCGTCATCAACGCCACCCTCTCCCGCGCCGTCGAGGAACACGGGCTGTACTACCCGCCCGACCCCTCCAGCTGGGAGATGTGCACCATCGGCGGCAACATCGGCACGGGGTCGGGCGGCCTGTGCTGTGTGAAGTACGGCGTGACCGCCGAGTACGTCCTCGGCCTCGACGTCGTCCTCGCCGACGGCCGCCTGATGTCCACCGGCCGGCGCACCGCGAAGGGCGTGGCGGGCTACGACCTCACCCGGCTCTTCGTCGGCTCCGAGGGCTCGCTCGGCATCGTCGTCCGCGCGGTCCTCGGGCTGCGGCCCAAGCCGCCCCAGCAGCTCGTCCTGGCCGCGGAGTTCGGCTCGGCGGCCGCCGCCTGCGAAGCCGTGTGCCGGATCATGGAGGGCGGGCACGTGCCCTCCCTCCTCGAACTGATGGACCGTACGACCGTCAAAGCGGTCAACGATCTCGCCCACATGGGTCTCCCGGAGACCACCGAGGCGCTGCTGCTGGCCGCCTTCGACACCCCGGACCCCACCGCCGACCTCGCCGCGGTCGGCGCGCTGTGCGAGGCCGCCGGCGCCACCCAGGTCGTCCCGGCCGAGGACGCCGCCGAGTCCGAACTCCTCCTCCAGGCGCGGCGGCTCTCGCTGACCGCGCTGGAGGCGGTGAAGGGCACGACGATGATCGACGACGTGTGCGTGCCCCGCTCGAAGCTCGGCGCGATGCTCGCCGGCGTCGAGCGCATCGCCGCCGAGTACGCGCTCACCATCGGGGTCTGCGCACACGCCGGCGACGGCAACACGCACCCCACCGTCTGCTTCGACGCCCAGGACCCCGAAGAGTCCCGGCGGGCCCGCGAATCCTTCGACGAGATCATGGCCCTCGGCCTTGAACTCGGCGGCACCATCACCGGCGAACACGGCGTGGGCGTCCTGAAGAAGGAGTGGCTGGCGCGGGAGATCGGCCCGGTCGGCGTGGAGATGCAGCGGGCGGTGAAGCAGGTCTTCGACCCGCTCGGCATCCTCAACCCCGGCAAACTGTTCTGACCCTGTCTTCTCGGACCGTGCCTTCTCGGACCGTGCCCTCACCGGGCGAGCAGTTGGTCGAGCGCGTCGTCGATGCCCAGCTGCCCGCCCTCGGCCCCAGGGGGCACCACGCGCAGTGTCCGCTCCAGCCAGGCGGACACCTGTGCGGACGGCGCCTCCAGCAGGGCGTCCCCGTCCGGCGAACTCAGCGCCATCAGCACGACGCTGCGCCCGTCGACCTTGGCCGGCCACACCCGCACGTCCCCCTGTCCGCACGGCCGGAACACCCCCTCCACCAGGAGCTCCCTGGCGAACGTCCAGTTGACGGGGCGCTCGGAGTTGATGTGGAAGGTGATGTGGATCGCGTACGGGTCGTCGGAGCGGTAGCTGAGCCGGGCCGGGACCGGGATGCTCCGCTCGGGCGACAGGACGAGCCTCAACTCCAGCTCCCGCTCCACCTCTGTGTGCTGCATGACCTGCCTCTCCTTCGTGCCGGGGCCCTTCGGACCGGGCCCGTACCAGGGGAGAGGGGACAGGTGCGCGGGCATTACGCGGGTTCGGGAAACTTTTTCGGCCCAGGTGCCCAACCTGAGCACGGCGTTGCCCGGAAAGGGGTGGGTACGGCGGGACTGGCGGTGTGGCGTGCCCCGGTCTGATAGATGTGGGGGACCCGATTCCACCCCCGAGCAGATACGGGACGACGGACATGAGCGCCCCAACCCCGGCCCCCGGTGACGACAGGCCCCGCGAGGGCTACTACCCGGACCCGTCCATCCCCGGCTACGTCCGGTACTGGAACGGCGCCTCCTGGGTGCCGGGCACCAGCCGGCCGGCGCCGAAGGACGGCGAACCGCTCACCCCGCCGCCCGGCGCCCGCCCGGCGGCGCCGTCCGTCGAGGAGACGGGCCCGCACTTCTTCGACGAGGACCCGCAGCCGCAACCCTCCGGGCAGGACCGGCCGTCCGCCTGGGGCACCGACCCCCGTGTGCCCGCGGCCGACCCGTCCCAGCCGTCCGGCCACGCGGCCCGCACCGACGGCACGGCGTCGATCCCGCCCGCGGACGACGCCGCTCCCGATCCCGGCACCTTCATCTTCCGCCGCCCGGTCCCCGGCCCCGCTGCGGTCACGGACGACGACGCGATGACCTTCGGACCGGGTCGGGGCGGGCAGGCAGGCCCGGCCGGCTCCTCGGGCACGCCCGGCTTCGGCGCACCGGCCTCCGGACCGGCGGCCGCAGGCGGCTCAGGTGCGGGAGGCTTCGGTCCGGCGCCGGCAGGGCCCGGTGCGGGTGCGGGCTTTGGTGCACCGGCCTCCGGCGGGCCGGGTGGCGTGGGCCCTGCTGCGCAGGCGTCCGGCTCGGCGGCTGCCGGTGGCTTCGCGGCCCAGGGGCCGGTCGGGGCGCCGCACGCGGGGCCCGGTGGCCCAAGTGGTGGTGCAGCGGGCGGGCTTGGCGGTCCCGGCGCGCAGGGCCCGATCGGGGCGTCCGGCGCACGGCCGGCGGCGTCCAGCGGTCCCGGGTTCGGTGCCGGGAAGGCCGCCGCGGCGCGTGCCTCGGCCGCGCAGACCCCCCAGGCCTCGGCCGGCGTGGCCCCCTCGGTGCCCCAACAGGCCGGTTCCGGTACCCCGATGGCCTCGGGGCCGGGTGGCGGGCAGGCCTCCTGGGCCCAGCAGGTGCACCAGCTGGCCGGGGGCGCGGACGAGCAGGTCGCTCCGTGGAAGCCGCCGGTGGAGGACATCTTCCAGGCGGCCGCCCGCCGGCAGGCCGCGTCCCGTCCGGCCGGCCTCGGCAAGCGGTTCGCCGCCCGCCTGATCGACAGCCTGGTCGTCGGTGCCGTCACCGCCGCCGCGGCGGTCCCGTTCGCCGCACCGGCGGTCGACCACATCCAGCAGAAGATCGACGAGGCCAAGCTGTCCGGCCGTACCGTCACGGTCTGGCTGCTCGACGGCACCACCGGCACCGCCCTCGGCATCGTGCTCGCCGTCCTCCTCCTGTTCGGCGTCCTGTACGAGGTGCTGCCCACCGCCAAGTGGGGCCGCACCCTCGGCAAGAAGCTGTGCGGGCTGGAGGTCCGGGACATCGAGGCGCACGAGCCCCCGACGTTCGGCGCGGCCCTGCGACGCTGGCTGGTCTACAGCATCCCCGGCCTGCTCGGCATCGGGATCGTCGGCGTGCTGTGGTGCCTGTTCGACCGGCCCTGGCACCAGTGCTGGCACGACAAGGCGGCCCACACCTTCGTCGCGAGCTGACCCGACGGGCGGCCCCGTACCCCGTACGGCCGCCCGCCGGATGCGGAGCCGGGGCGTTCGCGGTCCACTCGGGCCATGAGCAGCGAACCGCCCCCCGGCTCCGGAGAGCAGCCCCCCGAGGACGACCCGTTCAGGAAGCGGCCCCCCGCGGACCAGGGGTCGGGCTCGCCGTACGACACCCCGTCGGGAGCCCAGCCACCCCCACCGCCCGGCGGCCCGCCGCCGCCTCCGGGCGGCCAGCAGCCGCCGCCCGGAGGGCCTCCGCCCTGGGGCGGCCAGCAGCCCCCGCCGTACGGCGGGGGCGAGCCCTACGGTGGCGGCGGCCCGTACGGCGGTCCCGGCGGTCCCGGTGGTCCCGGCGGACCGGGCTACCCGGCCGACCCGCTCGCCGGCATGCCGCCGCTCGCCGACAGCGCCAAGCGGACCATCGCGCGCATCATCGACATGATCCTCGTGGGCATCGTCGTCTGGCTGGTCACCTGGCCCCTCGGGGTCCACCAGTACTCCGTGAACGGAGAGCGTGTCGAGGTCAGCCGGTCCCTGTGGCAGTCCTTCGTCGCCGCCGTCCTCTACGTCGCCTACGACACGATCATGATCGCCAGGACGGGGCAGACCCTCGGCAAGAAGTGGTTCAAGATGCGGGTGGCCAACCTGAACGACGGCGCCACGCCCTCGATGCAGACCTCGCTGATCCGCGCCCTGGTGCTGTGGCTGCCGTTCGCCTTCTGCTGCGCGTGCATCTGGACGGTCATCTGCGGTGGCTGGAGCTACTTCGACAAGCCCTACAAGCAGGGCCTGCACGACAAGGCCGCCAAGACCGTGGAGGTCAGCACCGAGTGAGCGCCGCGGTGTGAGACATGCGGTGTGAGACGTGCGGTGCGAGAAGTACGGCGCAAGGGGGAAAAAAAAGAGGAGGGGGGGGGGGGAGGGCGGGGGAGGGGTGCGTGGCTGGGGTGTGTGTGGGGCTGGGTTGCTGTAGCCCCAGGACACGCGACCGCAA
>NZ_JBWKFN010000029.1:87097-131994 GCF_056434245.1 Streptomyces sp. NPDC044064 | reverse complement strand
GAGTGTGGCGTCCCCTCCGGTTTTTTTTTTCCCCGCGCGTGGGGGAGGTGTCGGGGGGGGGGGGGTGTGGCCCGGTTGTGCCCCCCCCCGGCCGCGCGGCGGAGCCGCACACGGACAAAAGCCGCCGGGGCGCCCCGAACCGTACGGTTCAGGCCACCCCGGCGGCACGTTTCTGCTCAGCTGCTGCAGGCGGTCAGGCCTCTTCGTGGGTGGCCACCGCGCGGCGCGCGTCCGCGTCCAGGACGCCCCAGCTGATCAGCTGCTCGGTCAGGACCGAGGGGGACTGGTCGTAGATGACGGCGAGGGTGCGCAGGTCGTCCTGGCGGATCGAGAGCACCTTGCCGTTGTAGTCGCCGCGCTGGGACTGGATGGTCGCCGCGTAGCGCTGCAGCGGGCCCGCCTTCTCGGCCGGCACGGTGGCCAGCCGCTCCAGGTCCAGGACCAGCTTCGGCGGCGGCTCGGCGGCGCCGCCCGGCGTGGTGCCCGGCAGGAGCTCCTGCACGGGGACGCCATAGAAATCGGCCAACTCGGCGAGACGCTGCACGGTCACGGCGCGGTCACCGCGCTCATATGAACCGACCACCACGGCCTTCCAGCGACCCTGGGACTTCTCCTCGACACCGTGGAGGGAAAGGCCCTGCTGGGTGCGGATGGCCCGGAGCTTGGCCCCGAGCTGTTTGGCGTATTCGCTGGACATATAGCTCCCCGGACACTGTGTCGACGCGGTCGGTTGGGTTTCCCGCCGCGCGGCTGGTAACTCACTGTGAGGTTACGCAGCGTGACTCTCATGCGTCAAGCCGAATGGTCCACACCGACTCTTCCGTGGTAGTGACGGCCGATTGCGCCAGGTGGGTGATCGACGCCCTCTGGGGACCTGCTACCGTTGATGGCGCAAATCCGACGTCCTTTAAGGTCCGTCCCGTGAGGCGGAGAAGGAGGTCCGTTTCGTATGGACTCGCACGCGAACCCGCATGCAACCGATGCTCGGCCCGTACTCGAAGGCCCCGACATCGCACGGGTACTGACCCGTATCGCCCACGAGATCGTCGAGCGCGCCAAGGGCGCCGACGACGTGGTGCTCCTGGGCATTCCGACCCGGGGTGTCTTCCTCGCCCAGCGGCTCGCCGCCAAGCTGGAGCAGATCACCGACCGCAAGGTCCCCGTCGGCTCGCTCGACATCACCATGTACCGCGACGACCTGCGCATGCACCCGCCGCGTGCGCTGGCCCGCACCGAGATCCCCGGTGACGGCATCGACGGCCGTCTGGTCGTCCTCGTCGACGACGTGCTCTTCTCCGGGCGCACCATCCGTGCCGCCCTCGACGCCCTGAACGACATCGGGCGCCCGCGCGCGGTCCAGCTCGCGGTCCTGGTCGACCGCGGCCACCGCGAACTGCCCATCCGCGCCGACTACGTCGGCAAGAACCTCCCCACGTCGCTGCGGGAGACGGTCAAGGTCCAGCTCGCCGAGGAGGACGGTCGCGACACCGTGCTGCTCGGTGTGAAGCCGGCCGACCAGTAGCAAGTCGGGCGCGCACGGCCGCTTCGGCGTGCCGACACGCGCACCGGTTTGCCCCACTGTGCCCTCTTGGGGGCATCTCCCAGACCCCCGGATCCCGATGAACTGCCTTACGGAGCCTGACAGATGCAGCGTCATCTCATCTCGGCCGCCGACCTCACCCGCGACGACGCCGTCCTGATCCTCGACACCGCCGAGGAGATGGCCCGGGTCGCCGACCGGCCGATCAAGAAGCTGCCGACCCTGCGCGGCCGCACGATCGTCAACCTCTTCTTCGAGGACTCCACCCGCACCCGGATCTCCTTCGAGGCCGCCGAGAAGCGGCTGTCCGCGGACGTCATCAACTTCACCGCCAAGGGCTCCAGCGTGTCCAAGGGCGAGTCCCTGAAGGACACCGCCCAGACCCTGGAGGCGATGGGCGTCGACGCCGTCGTCATCCGGCACGGAGCCTCCGGAGCCCCCTACCGCCTGGCCACCTCCGGCTGGATCGACGCCGTCGTCATCAACGCCGGCGACGGCACCCACCAGCACCCCACGCAGGCCCTGCTGGACGCCTTCACCATGCGCCGCCGCCTGGTCGGCCGGGACGCCGGTCTCGGCCAGGACCTGGCCGGCAAGCGGATCACCATCGTCGGAGACGTCCTGCACAGCCGGGTCGCCCGCTCCAACGTCGACCTGCTGCACACCCTCGGCGCCGAGGTCACCCTCGTCGCGCCGCCCACCCTGGTACCGGTCGGCGTCGAGACCTGGCCCTGCGAGGTGTCCTACGACCTCGACAGCACCCTGCCGAAGTCCGACGCGGTGATGATGCTCCGGGTCCAGCGGGAGCGCATGAACGCCGCCTTCTTCCCGACCGAGCGCGAGTACTCGCGGCGCTACGGCCTCGACGGCGAGCGCATGGCGAAGATGCCCGAGCACGCGATCGTGATGCACCCCGGCCCGATGGTCCGCGGCATGGAGATCACCGCCGAGGTCGCCGACTCCGAGCGCTGCACCGTCGTCGAGCAGGTCGCGAACGGCGTCTCCATCCGGATGGCCGTCCTGTACCTGCTGCTCGGTGGAAACGAGCCCGCCGTCACCCACACCCGCACCAACGAGGAGAAGTAAGTCCCATGAGCAAGATCCTTATCCGTGGTGCGAAGGTGCTCGGCGGCGAGCCGCAGGACGTGCTGATCGACGGCGAGACGATCGCCGAGGTGGGCGCCGGGCTCAGCGCCGAGGGCGCCGAGGTCGTCGAGGCCGCCGGCAAGGTGCTGCTGCCGGGTCTGGTCGACCTGCACACCCATCTGCGCGAGCCGGGCCGCGAGGACTCCGAGACCGTGCTGACCGGCACGCGCGCGGCCGCCTCCGGCGGCTTCACCGCCGTGTTCGCCATGGCCAACACCTTCCCGGTCGCCGACACCGCCGGTGTGGTCGAGCAGGTCTACCGGCTCGGCCAGGAGCACGGCTACTGCGACGTCCAGCCCATCGGCGCCGTCACCGTCGGCCTGGAGGGCCGCAAGCTCGCCGAGCTGGGCGCGATGCACGAGTCGGCCGCCGGGGTCACCGTCTTCTCCGACGACGGCAAGTGCGTGGACGACGCCGTGATCATGCGCCGGGCGCTGGAGTACGTGAAGGCCTTCGGCGGTGTCGTCGCCCAGCACGCGCAGGAGCCGCGGCTCACCGAGGGCGCCCAGATGAACGAGGGCGTCGTCTCGGCCGAGCTGGGCCTGGGCGGCTGGCCGGCCGTCGCCGAGGAGTCGATCATCGCCCGGGACGTGCTGCTCGCCGAGCACGTGGGCTCCCGCGTGCACATCTGCCACCTCTCGACCGCGGGCTCGGTGGAGATCGTCCGCTGGGCCAAGTCCCGCGGCATCCAGGTCACCGCCGAGGTGACCCCGCACCACCTGCTCCTCACCGACGAGCTGGTGCGCACCTACAACCCCGTCTACAAGGTCAACCCGCCGCTGCGCACCGAGCGGGACGTGCTCGCCCTGCGCGAGGCGCTCGCCGACGGCACGATCGACATCGTCGCCACCGACCACGCCCCGCACCCGCACGAGGACAAGGACTGCGAGTGGGCCGCCGCCGCCATGGGCATGGTCGGTCTGGAGACCGCGCTGTCAGTGGTGCAGGAGACCATGGTCGACACCGGGTTGCTGGACTGGGCCGGCGTCGCCGACCGCATGTCCGTCAAGCCGGCGCAGATCGGACAGGCCACCGGCCACGGCCGTCCCGTCTCGGCTGGTGAGCCCGCCAACCTCGCCCTCGTCGACACGGAATACCGTGGCTCGGTGGACCCCGCGGGCTTCGCCTCGCGCAGCCGCAACACCCCGTACGAGGGACGCGAGCTGCCGGGCCGTGTCACCCACACGTGGCTGCGGGGCAAGGCCACGCTCGTCGACGGGAAGCTCACGTGACACCTGTAATCCTGCTGGCCGAGGCGCAGAAGTCGGCCGAGGTCACCGACTGGCCCGCCCGTATCGGCTGGCTGATCGGCCTCGCCCTCTTCGTCGCGCTCATCTACTGGCTGATGCGCGAGGGCTGGAAGTGGCGCGGCACGCTCCAGGGCGACCTGCCCGAGCTGCCCAGCGCGCCGGAGGAGCCCGGCGAGGCCAGACTGACGATGAGCGGCCGCTACCACGGCTCGACCACGGCCGGGCAGTGGCTGGACCGCATCGTGGCCCACGGCCTCGGCACCCGCAGCCGGGCCGAGCTCACCCTCACGGACGCGGGCCTGGAGGTCGTACGCCCCGGGGCGACCGACTTCTTCGTCCCCACCGCCGCACTGCGCGGCGCCCGGCTCGACAAGGGCATCGCCGGCAAGGTCCTCACCGAGGGCGGCCTGCTGGTGGTGACCTGGGCCCTCGGGGACAAGCTGATCGACTCCGGCTTCCGCTCCGACCACGCGGCCGAGCACAACGAGTGGGTAGACACCCTCAACCAGATGACCAACGACACGGAAGGCGCACGATGACGACCTCCACCAGGGGAGCTGCCAAGGTTCCCGCCGTACTCGTCCTGGAGGACGGCCGCACCTTCCGCGGCCGCGCCTACGGGGCCGTGGGGGAGACCTTCGGCGAGGCCGTGTTCTCCACCGGTATGACCGGTTACCAGGAGACCCTCACCGACCCGTCGTACGACCGCCAGATCGTCGTCGCGACCGCCCCGCAGATCGGCAACACCGGCTGGAACGACGAGGACGACGAGTCGAGCCGCATCTGGGTCTCCGGCTACGTCGTGCGCGACCCCGCGCGCGCGGCGTCCAACTGGCGGGCCAAGCGCTCCCTGGACGACGAGCTGGTCGCGCAGGGCGTGGTCGGCATCTCCGGGATCGACACCCGCGCCCTCACCCGCCACCTGCGCGAGCGCGGCTCGATGCGCGCCGGCATCTTCTCCGGCGAGGCCATCGCCCCCGAGGCCGAGCTGCTCGAGCGCGTGCAGGCCCAGCCGCACATGAAGGGTGCGAGCCTCTACGAGGAGGTCGCGACCGAGCGGGCGTACGTCGTCCCCGCGATCGGCGAGAAGCGCTTCACCGTCGCCGCCATCGACCTCGGCATCAAGGGCATGACCCCGCACCGCATGGCCGAGCGCGGCATCGAGGTGCACGTGCTCCCGGCGACGGCCTCCGTGGACGACGTCTACGCCGTCGCCCCGGACGGAGTCTTCTTCTCCAACGGCCCCGGCGACCCGGCCACGGCCGACGGCCCGGTGGCCCTCATGTCCGCCGTGCTGGAGCGCAGGACGCCGCTGTTCGGCATCTGCTTCGGCAACCAGATCCTCGGCCGCGCCCTCGGCTTCGGCACCTACAAGCTGAAGTACGGCCACCGGGGCATCAACCAGCCGGTCCAGGACCGTACGACCGGCAAGGTCGAGGTCACCGCGCACAACCACGGCTTCGCCGTCGACGCGCCGCTCGACAAGGTCAGCGACACGAAGTTCGGCCGCGCCGAGGTCTCGCACGTCTGCCTGAACGACAACGTCGTGGAGGGGCTGCAGCTGCTCGACCAGCCGGCCTTCTCCGTCCAGTACCACCCCGAAGCGGCAGCGGGCCCGCACGACGCCGCCTACCTGTTCGACCGCTTCGTATCCCTGATGGAGGGCCAGCGTGCCTAAGCGCACCGATATCCAGTCCGTCCTGGTCATCGGCTCCGGCCCGATCGTCATCGGCCAGGCCGCCGAGTTCGACTACTCCGGCACCCAGGCGTGCCGCGTGCTCAGGGCCGAGGGCCTGCGCGTGATCCTCGTCAACTCCAACCCGGCGACGATCATGACCGACCCGGAGATCGCCGACGCCACCTACGTCGAGCCGATCACGCCCGAGTTCGTCGAGAAGATCATCGCCAAGGAGCGCCCCGACGCCCTGCTGCCCACCCTGGGCGGCCAGACGGCGCTGAACACCGCCATCTCGCTGCACGAGAACGGTGTCCTGGAGAAGTACGGCGTCGAGCTGATCGGCGCCAAGCCCGAGGCGATCCACAAGGGCGAGGACCGCGACCTCTTCAAGGGCGTGGTCGAGGCCGTCAACACGAAGATCGGGTACGGCGAGTCCGCCCGCTCGGTCATCTGCCACTCCATGGACGACGTCCTCAAGGGCGTCGGGCAGCTCGGCGGCTACCCGGTCGTCGTCCGCCCGTCCTTCACGATGGGCGGCGCCGGCTCCGGCTTCGCGCACGACGAGGAGGAGCTGCGCCGCATCGCCGGTCAGGGCCTCACCCTCTCGCCGACCACCGAGGTGCTCCTGGAGGAGTCCATCCTCGGCTGGAAGGAGTACGAGCTGGAGCTGATGCGCGACAAGCACGACAACGTCGTGGTCGTCTGCTCCATCGAGAACTTCGACCCGATGGGCGTGCACACCGGTGACTCGATCACCGTCGCGCCCTCGATGACGCTGACCGACCGCGAGTACCAGATCCTGCGCGACATCGGCATCGCCGTCATCCGCGAGGTCGGCGTCGACACCGGCGGCTGCAACATCCAGTTCGCGGTGAACCCCGAGGACGGCCGGGTGATCGTCATCGAGATGAACCCGCGCGTGTCGCGCTCCTCGGCGCTCGCCTCCAAGGCGACCGGCTTCCCGATCGCCAAGATCGCCGCCAAGCTCGCCGTGGGCTACACCCTGGACGAGATCCCGAACGACATCACCCAGGAGACCCCGGCCTCCTTCGAGCCCACGCTCGACTACGTGGTCGTCAAGGCTCCGCGGTTCGCCTTCGAGAAGTTCCCGCAGGCCGACTCCACCCTCACGACCACCATGAAGTCGGTCGGCGAGGCCATGGCCATCGGCCGCAACTTCACCGAGGCCTTCCAGAAGGCGCTGCGCTCGCTGGAGAAGAAGGGCAGCCAGTTCACCTTCGTCGGTGAGCCCGGCGACAAGGAAGCGCTGCTGCGCGAGGCCGTGCGCCCCACCGACGGCCGGATCAACACGGTCATGCAGGCCATCCGTGCCGGCGCCACGCCCGAGGAGGTCTTCGAGTACACGAAGATCGACCCGTGGTTCGTGGACCAGCTCTTCCTGATCAAGGAGGTCGCGGACGAGCTGGACGCGGCGCCCGAGCTGACCCGTGAGCTGCTCGCCGAGGCCAAGCGGCACGGCTTCTCCGACCAGCAGATCGGTGAGATCCGCGGCCTGCGCGAGGACGTCGTCCGCGAGGTCCGGCACGCCCTCGGCATCCGCCCGGTCTACAAGACGGTCGACACCTGCGCCGCCGAGTTCGCCGCGAAGACGCCGTACTTCTACTCCTCCTACGACGAGGAGACCGAGGTCGCGCCCCGCGAGAAGCCCGCGGTGATCATCCTGGGCTCCGGCCCGAACCGCATCGGCCAGGGCATCGAGTTCGACTACTCCTGCGTCCACGCCTCCTTCGCGCTGTCCGACGCCGGGTACGAGACCGTGATGGTCAACTGCAACCCGGAGACCGTCTCCACGGACTACGACACCTCCGACCGCCTGTACTTCGAGCCGCTGACGCTGGAAGACGTGCTGGAGATCGTCCATGCGGAGTCCTTGGCCGGCCCGATCGCCGGCGTGGTCGTGCAGCTGGGCGGCCAGACCCCGCTGGGCCTCGCGCAGGCCCTGAAGGACAACGGCGTGCCGATCGTGGGCACCCCGCCCGAGGCGATCCACGCCGCCGAGGACCGCGGCGCCTTCGGCCAGGTCCTCGCCGAGGCCGGCCTGCCCGCTCCCAAGCACGGCACGGCCACCACCTTCACCGGCGCCAAGGCCATCGCCGACGAGATCGGCTACCCGGTCCTCGTCCGGCCCTCCTACGTCCTCGGCGGGCGCGGCATGGAGATCGTCTACGACGAGACCCGCCTCGCCTCCTACATCGCCGAGTCGACCGAGATCAGCCCCTCCCGGCCGGTCCTCGTCGACCGCTTCCTGGACGACGCCATCGAGATCGACGTCGACGCCCTGTACGACGGCGAGGAGCTGTACCTCGGCGGCGTCATGGAGCACATCGAGGAGGCCGGCATCCACTCCGGCGACTCGGCGTGCGCCCTGCCCCCGATCACCCTCGGCGGCTTCGACATCAAGCGCCTGCGTGCCTCCACCGAGGCCATCGCGCGCGGCGTCGGGGTGCGCGGCCTGATCAACATCCAGTTCGCGATGGCGGGCGACATCCTGTACGTCCTCGAGGCCAACCCGCGCGCCTCCCGTACGGTCCCCTTCACCTCGAAGGCGACCGCGGTGCCGCTCGCGAAGGCCGCCGCCCGGATCTCGCTGGGCGCGACCATCGCCGAGCTGCGCGCCGAGGGCCTGCTGCCGCAGACCGGCGACGGCGGCGAGCTGCCGCTGGACGCGCCGATCTCCGTCAAGGAGGCCGTCATGCCGTGGTCGCGCTTCCGCGACATCCACGGCCGCGGCGTCGACACCGTCCTCGGCCCGGAGATGCGCTCCACCGGCGAGGTCATGGGCATCGACTCCGTCTTCGGCACGGCGTACGCCAAGTCGCAGGCGGGTGCCTACGGCCCGCTGCCCACCAAGGGCCGCGCGTTCATCTCGGTCGCCAACCGCGACAAGCGCTCGATGATCTTCCCGGCCCGCGAGCTGGTCGCGCACGGCTTCGAGCTGCTCGCCACCTCCGGCACGGCCGAGGTCCTCAAGCGCAACGGCATCAACGCCACGATCGTGCGCAAGCAGTCCGAGGGCACCGGCCCGAACGGCGAGCGGACCATCGTCCAGCTCATCCACGACGGCGAGGTCGACCTCATCGTCAACACCCCGTACGGCACCGGCGGCCGCCTCGACGGCTACGACATCCGTACGGCCGCGGTGGCCCGCTCGGTGCCGTGCCTGACGACCGTCCAGGCGCTCGCGGCGGCCGTCCAGGGCATCGACGCCCTCAACCACGGTGACGTGGGCGTCCGTTCGCTCCAGGAACACGCGGAACACCTGACCGCGGCCCGCGACTAGCAGCCCTGAGGGGGACACCGGAAACGGTGTCCCCCTCTTCGTGAGGACACCATGTACAAGATCTTTTTCAGTCTCGTCTTCAAGCGCATGGACCCCGAGAGGGCCCACTACCTGGCCTTCCGCTGGATCCGACTCGCGGTCCGCATCCCCGTACTGCGCACCTTCGTCGCGGCCGCCCTCGCGCCCCGCCACAAGGAGCTGCGCACCGAGGCCTTCGGACTGCGCATGCACGGCCCCTTCGGGCTCGCCGCCGGCTTCGACAAGAACGCCGTGGCCATCGACGGCATGTCGATGCTGGGCTTCGACCACGTCGAGATCGGCACGGTCACCGGTGAGGCGCAGCCCGGCAACGCCAAGAAGCGGCTGTTCCGGCTCGTCGCGGACCGTGCGCTGATCAACCGGATGGGCTTCAACAACGACGGCTCGCTCGCCGTCGCGGCCCGTCTGGCCACACGCGAGCCCGTCTTCAGGACCGTCGTCGGCGTCAACATCGGCAAGACCAAGGTCGTCCCGGAGGCGGAGGCCGTCGGCGACTACGTGAAGTCGGCCGAGCGCCTCGCGCCGTACGCCGACTACCTGGTCGTGAACGTCTCCTCGCCGAACACGCCGGGCCTGCGCAACCTGCAGGCCACCGAGGCGCTGCGCCCGCTGCTCACCGCGGTCCGCGAGGCCGCGGACCGTACGGTGGCCAACCGGCGTGTTCCGCTCCTGGTGAAGATCGCCCCGGACCTCGCCGACGAGGACATCGACGCGGTCGCCGACCTCGCCGTGGAGCTGGGTCTGGACGGCATCATCGCCACCAACACCACCATCGCGCGCGAGGGCCTCGGCCTGAATTCCGCACCCTCGCTGGTGAAGGAGACGGGCGGACTCTCCGGCGCGCCGCTGAAGGCACGCTCCCTGGAGGTCCTGCGGCGCCTGTACGCCCGCGTGGGCGACCGGATCACCCTGGTGGGCGTCGGCGGCATCGAGACCGCCGAGGACGCCTGGCAGCGCATCCTGGCCGGTGCCACGCTGGTCCAGGGGTACAGCGCCTTCATCTACGAGGGCCCCTTCTGGTGCCGTGCCGTCCACAAGGGTCTCGCCGCCCGCCTGCGTACCAGCCCGTACGCCACCCTCGCCGACGCGGTCGGCGCCGACGTGAGGAAGCCCGCATGACCTCGTTCGAGCCCTTCGGTGCCCGTCTGCGCCGCGCGATGGACGAGCGCGGCCCGCTCTGCGTCGGCATCGACCCGCACGCCTCCCTGCTCGCCGAGTGGGGCCTGAACGACGACGTGGCCGGTCTGGAGCGGTTCAGCCGCACGGTCGTCGAGGCGGTGGCCGACCGGGTCGCCGTCATGAAGCCGCAGAGCGCCTTCTTCGAGCGCTTCGGCTCGCGCGGCGTCGCCGTCCTGGAGACGGTGGTCCAGGAGGCCCGTGCGGCCGGCACCCTGGTCGTGATGGACGCCAAGCGCGGCGACATCGGCTCCACCATGGCCGGGTACGCCGAGGCCTTCCTGCACAAGGACGCCCCGCTGTTCTCCGACGCCCTGACGGTCTCGCCCTACCTCGGCTACGGCTCCCTCAGCCCAGCCGTCGCGCTGGCCCGGGAGAGCGGTGCCGGACTCTTCGTCCTGGCCCTCACCTCGAACCCGGAGGGGCCGGAGGTCCAGCACGCGGTCCGCGCCGACGGGCGCACCGTGGGCGCGACCATGCTGGCCCACCTCGCCGCCGAGAACGCGGGCGAGGAGCCGCTGGGCTCCTTCGGCGCGGTCGTCGGCGCCACGGTGGGCGACCTGTCCTCCTACGACCTCGACATCAACGGCCCGCTCCTCGCGCCCGGTGTCGGCGCTCAGGGGGCGACGGCGGCCGACCTTCCCGAGGTCTTCGGGCCTGCGGTGCGCAACGTCGTCCCGAACGTCAGCCGGGGTGTGCTGCGGCACGGTCCCGACGTCGGGGCGCTGCGCTCGGCCACGGAGCGCTTCGCGGAGGAGATCAGGGCCGCTGTCGGCGCCGGCTGAGGTCTCCGCCGGGCGTTCCCATGGACGGCACCAGGGCGACTTGAGTGTGAATACATCCTCAAATCGAGGGCATTATGTCTGAAATGTCCGGCCTGGCGGCGGCTGACCAGTACTTTTCCGCTGTTCTCGCTGACTCTGGCGGACTTGCCCGCTAGTCTCCGAGCAGTGGGGACACCTCCCACGCCCTCAAGGCAGTGGGGGGAGAACGGGCAGCGTGTTGCTCGTGGCTCCCCAGGTGTGGGGCGACTAGGTTCCTCACCGGTCCGTATCCGACAGTTCGACATCCGAGGTGACGTAGGCGTGGCTCTTCCGCCCCTTACCCCTGAACAGCGCGCAGCCGCGCTCGAAAAGGCCGCCGCGGCTCGCCGGGAGCGGGCCGAGGTCAAGAATCGACTCAAGCACTCCGGCGCCTCCCTTCACGAGGTCATCAAGCAGGGCCAGGAGAACGACGTCATCGGCAAGATGAAGGTCTCCGCCCTGCTCGAGTCCCTGCCGGGCGTGGGCAAGGTCCGCGCCAAGCAGATCATGGAGCGTCTGGGCATCTCCGAGAGCCGCCGTGTGCGCGGTCTCGGTTCGAACCAGATCGCTTCCCTGGAGCGTGAGTTCGGCAGCACCGGTTCCTGAGTCCGGCTTCTGCCGGACCGGGCGTCCCGGGCACCCCGGGATTGCTGGAATAATCGCTGCATGAGTGAACGTCCGCGGCTGACCGTGCTCTCCGGCCCTTCGGGGGTCGGCAAGAGCACGGTCGTCGCCCATATGCGCAAGGAACACCCGGAGGTCTGGCTCTCGGTGTCGGCCACCACCCGCAAGCCGCGCCCCGGCGAGCGGCACGGGGTCCACTACTTCTTCGTCACCGACGATGAGATGGACAAGCTGATCGCCAACGGCGAGCTGCTGGAGTGGGCCGAATTCGCCGGCAACCGCTACGGCACGCCCCGCGCGGCCGTGCTGGAGCGGCTGGAGAACGGCGAGCCCGTGCTGCTGGAGATCGACCTCCAGGGCGCCAGGCAGGTCCGTGACTCGATGGCCGACGCCCAGCTGGTGTTCCTGGCTCCGCCCTCCTGGGAGGAGCTGGTGCGCAGGCTCACCGGCCGGGGGACCGAGTCTCCCGAGGTCATCGAGCGCCGCCTGGCGGCGGCCAGGACCGAGCTGGCGGCCGAGCCGGAGTTCGACGTGACCTTGGTCAACACCTCCGTCGAGGACGTGGCGAGCGAGCTGCTAGCCTTGATGGACGTTGTGTGATCGTGACTGCCGTCCACCAGCAGGTGCCGGCCGGTCGCACCGACTGAATC
Organism: Streptomyces sp. NPDC044064; assembly: GCF_056434245.1. Classification (NCBI taxonomy): domain Bacteria; kingdom Bacillati; phylum Actinomycetota; class Actinomycetes; order Kitasatosporales; family Streptomycetaceae; genus Streptomyces; species Streptomyces sp. NPDC044064. The sequence continues at coordinate 119,787 of NZ_JBWKFN010000029.1, read as the reverse complement.
TTTCCCATCCATCGGAAGGTAGAGCGTGTCCTCTTCCATCACCGCGCCCGAGGGCATCATCAACCCGCCGATCGACGAGCTCCTCGAGGCCACCGACTCGAAGTACAGCCTCGTGATCTACGCGGCCAAGCGTGCCCGCCAGATCAACGCGTACTACTCGCAGCTCGGTGAGGGTCTCCTCGAGTACGTCGGTCCGCTCGTCGACACCCACGTCCACGAGAAGCCGCTCTCGATCGCACTGCGCGAGATCAACGCGGGTCTGCTGACCTCCGAGGCCATCGAGGGCCCGGCTCAGTAGTAATTTCAGATCGCAGTTGACTTGTTCCACAGGCCCGGCAGTGCTGCTGCCGGGCCTGTGGTCTGCCGGGGGTGCGAGGGGGTCGTCCCCCGCACTGATGCAGCATGGTCTCGTAGGGTTCCGAGCCGGGGAGAGACGACGGTGGACAAGCCGAAGGTCGTACTGGGGGTCAGCGGCGGCATCGCCGCGTACAAGGCCTGTGAGCTGCTGAGAAGGTTCACGGAATCGGGTCACGACGTGCGCGTGGTGCCGACCGCCTCCGCACTGCACTTCGTCGGGGCAGCCACCTGGTCCGCACTGTCCGGCAACCCGGTCTCCACCGAGGTCTGGGACGACGTCGACGAGGTTCCGCACGTCCGTATCGGTCAGCACGCCGACCTGGTGGTGGTGGCCCCGGCGACCGCCGACATGCTCGCCAAGGCCGCCCACGGCCTCGCCGACGACCTGCTGACCAACACGCTCCTCACCGCCCGATGTCCGGTCGTCTTCGCGCCCGCGATGCACACCGAGATGTGGGAGCACCCCGCGACCCAGGAGAACGTGGCCACGCTGCGCCGCCGCGGCGCCGTGGTGGTCGAGCCCGCGGTCGGCCGCCTCACCGGTGTCGACACCGGCAAGGGGCGGCTGCCCGACCCGGCGGAGATCTTCGAGGTCTGCCGCCGGGTGCTGGCCCGCGGAGCCGGCGAGCCCGACCTCGCGGGCCGCCACGTCGTCGTCTCGGCCGGCGGCACCCGCGAGCCGCTCGACCCGGTTCGCTTCCTCGGCAACCGCTCCTCCGGCAAGCAGGGCTACGCCCTCGCCCGCACGGCGGCCGCGCGCGGCGCCCGGGTGACCCTGATCGCGGCCGACACCGGCCTGCCCGACCCGGCCGGCGTCGACGTCGTCCCGGTGGGCACCGCCGTGCAGATGCGGGAAGCGGTCCTCAAGGCCGCCGCGGACGCCGACGCCGTGGTGATGGCCGCGGCCGTCGCCGACTTCCGTCCCGCCGCCTACGCCGCCGGAAAGATCAAGAAGAAGGACGGCCAGGACCCCGACCCGATCGTCCTGGTGCGAAATCCGGACATTCTCGCCGAGATCTCGGCCGGCCGGGCCCGCCCCGGACAGGTCGTCGTCGGTTTCGCCGCGGAGACGGACGACGTCCTCGCGAACGGCCGCACCAAGCTCGCCCGCAAGGGGTGCGACCTCCTCGTCGTCAACGAGGTGGGGGAGCGCAAGACCTTCGGTTCGGAGGAGAACGAGGCCCTTGTGCTGGGCGCAGACGGCAGCGAGACCCCCGTGCCGCACGGTCCGAAGGAAGCGCTCGCGGACATCGTCTGGGACCTGGTCGTCGCCCGCCTCGGATGATCGCGTTCCGCCGTTCGGAGCCGCCTGATTCAGCCGATCGGTGTCTTCCCGCCACATGACATTCCCCACGACAATGTCGCGTGGCGGCCCTGGCCAAGCCCGCTCGGCATTGTGCAGAATGCCCGTGCCGCAGGTCACAGCGCTCCCGAGAGGCGAGACAGGTGGGCCGGCGGCCGAGTGCGACCGATAAACTGTTGTCGGACGACGCCGGGCGCAGCTCCCGCGTGGTCCGCCAATGATCAGCCAGCAGCCGCTGCAACCCCAGGGAGCGTTGTGTCCCGTCGCCTGTTCACCTCGGAGTCCGTGACCGAGGGTCACCCCGACAAGATCGCTGACCAGATCAGCGACACCATTCTCGACGCGCTTCTGCGCGAGGACCCGACCTCCCGGGTCGCGGTCGAGACCCTGATCACCACCGGCCTCGTGCATGTGGCCGGCGAGGTCACGACCAAGGCCTACGCGGACATCGCGACCCTGGTCCGCAACAAGATCCTCGAGATCGGCTACGACTCCTCGAAGAAGGGCTTCGACGGCGCTTCCTGCGGGGTGTCGGTGTCGATCGGCGCGCAGTCCCCGGACATCGCGCAGGGCGTGGACACCGCCTACGAGTCCCGGGTAGAGGGCGACGAGGACGAGCTGGACCGGCAGGGCGCGGGCGACCAGGGCCTGATGTTCGGCTACGCCTCGGACGAGACGCCGACCCTGATGCCGCTGCCGATCTTCCTGGCGCACCGTCTGTCCAAGCGTCTGTCGGAGGTCCGCAAGAACGGCACCATCCCCTACCTGCGCCCGGACGGCAAGACGCAGGTCACCATCGAGTACGACGGTGACAAGGCGGTGCGTCTGGACACGGTGGTCGTCTCCTCGCAGCATGCGTCGGACATCGACCTGGAGTCGCTGCTGGCCCCGGACATCCGCGAGTTCGTGGTGGAGCCGGAGCTGAAGGCGCTGCTGGAGGACGGCATCAAGCTGGACACCGAGGGCTACCGCCTGCTGGTCAACCCGACCGGCCGCTTCGAGATCGGCGGCCCGATGGGTGACGCGGGTCTGACCGGCCGCAAGATCATCATCGACACGTACGGCGGCATGGCCCGCCACGGCGGTGGTGCCTTCTCGGGCAAGGACCCGTCCAAGGTGGACCGTTCGGCCGCCTACGCGATGCGCTGGGTGGCGAAGAACGTGGTGGCGGCGGGCCTGGCCTCCCGTTGCGAGGTCCAGGTCGCCTACGCGATCGGCAAGGCGGAGCCGGTCGGTCTGTTCGTGGAGACCTTCGGCACCGCCAAGATCGAGGCCGAGAAGATCGAGAAGGCGATCGACGAGGTCTTCGACCTCCGCCCGGCCGCCATCATCCGCGACCTCGACCTGCTGCGCCCGATCTACTCCCAGACTGCGGCGTACGGCCACTTCGGCCGCGAGCTGCCCGACTTCACCTGGGAGCGCACGGACCGCGTGGAGGCCCTGCGCAAGGCCGTCGGGCTGTAAGCCCGCACAGCTCTCTCGCCGAGGCCCGGTCTCCCTTCGGGGGCCGGGCCTCGGCGTGTGCGCCGTCAGCCGGCGGGGGCCAGCCGGATCCGGCGCAGCACCCGGTCGATCTCCACGATCCTGACCGCCAGCTCCTGCCCCTCGCGCACGGCCTGTCCGTCCAGGTCCGACTCGTGGACCAGACCCTCCGCGGCCTCGCCGACCCGGACGAAGACGCCGAAGGGGATCACCTTGGTGACCGGTCCGGTCACGACGTCCCCCGTGCTCGCGGCGAGTGTGTCCCAGGGGTCTTCCCGGAGGGCCTTCAGCGAGACGACCACTTCCCCCTGGTAGGTGTCGATGATGACCACTTCGCCGGTGACCCGCTGTCCGGGCCGGACCACCTCCTCCGGGTGATCGATGCGCGACCAGGTCAGGTCGGGGACGCGGATGAAGCCCGTCCCCGGGTAGGCGGGGTGCCCGGGTTCCCCGTCCAGCCGGACGAAGACCCCGAAGTTGTGCACGGCGGCCACCGTGCCCGTGACGATCTCCCCGCGCTGCCTACCGCGCAGATACCGGTACAGAGCCTCGTCCTCGCACGCCTTGGCGGAGAGCGTGACCTGGCCGCTCCGCTCGTCGACGCCGAACACTTCGGCGGTGATCCGCTGCCCGACCGACACCAGCTCCCCGGGGTCCTCGAACGCGGTCCACGAGAGGAGATGCCGAGGGATTCTTCCGGTCGGCGCCCGCGGATCGTCCCCGTCGAGCCGTACGAGCACATCACCCCGCTCGCCGAAGCCGGCCACCGTGCCGGTCCCGACCTCCCCGTCGGGCCGGGCCGCGAGGCGTTCACGGAGCTGTTCGAGCGGGTCGGGAGCGGGTTCGGCCATGGCCGCGAGCCTAGGCGCGGCCGTCCGTTGTCGGTGCCGTTTGGTAAGAATGCAAGGGTGAGCAGCGAGAACGGGTCGGGGGACGGCACAGGCGCAGGGGCGCCGCCGGAGCAGCTCGCGTTCATCCGGGAGAGCGTGCGGGGGGCCCAGGTGCCCCGTGCCAAGCCGCGGACGTGGCGGGGGGCGGCACTGGCCAAGGAGCTGCCCGTCGCGCGGGTGCTCGTGGACAAGGGCGTGCTGCATCTCGACCGGTACTTCGACTACGCCGTGCCGGAGGAGCTGGACGCCGAGGCACAGCCCGGGGTGCGGGTGCGGGTGCGGTTCGGGGCCGGCCGGCACCGGGTGCGCGAGGGGCGTCGCGAGGGCGGCGGGCTCATCGACGGGTTCCTCATCGAGAGGCTGGCCGAGTCCGAGTACTCCGGGCCGCTGGCCGCCCTCGCCCAGGTCGTGTCGCCCGAGCCCGTGCTGGGCGAAGAGCTGCTGGGACTCGCGCGGGCCGTCGCCGACCGGTATGCGGGAAGTCTCGCCGACGTGCTCCAGCTGGCCGTGCCGCCGCGCAGCGCGCGGGCCGAGCAGCGGCCGTCACCCGCGCCGCTGCCCCCGCCCGCCGCGCCCGGCACCGGGTCGTGGGCGCGGTACGAGCACGGGGCTGCCTTTCTGGAGTCGCTGGCCGCCGGGGGAGCGCCGAGGGCGGTGTGGAACGCGCTGCCGGGTCCGCTGTGGAGCGAGGAGCTGGCCCGGGCCGTCGCCGCGACGCTCGCCTCGGGACGCGGCGCGCTGGTCGTCGTACCGGACGGCCGGGCCGCCTCGCGGGTCGACGCCGCACTGACGGCGCTGCTCGGCGAGGGCCGGCACGCGCTGCTCACCGCCGACGCCGGGCCCGAGAAGCGGTACGCGCAGTGGCTCGCGGTGCGGCGCGGGAGCGTGCGGGCCGTGGTCGGGACACGGGCGGCCATGTTCGCGCCCGTGCGGGATCTGGGGCTCGTCGCCATCTGGGACGACGGGGACGACAGCCACAGCGAGCTGCATGCTCCCCAGCCGCACGCGAGAGATGTGCTGCTGCTGCGGGCGGCGCTGGACAAGTGCGCCTTCCTGCTCGGCGGTTGGAGCTGCACCGTCGAAGCCGCGCAGCTGGTGGAGAGCGGCTGGGCGCGGCCGCTGGTCGCCGGACGGGAGCAGGTACGGCGGGCCGCGCCCCTGGTGCGGACCGTCGGGGACGACGATCTCGCACGCGACGAGGCCGCCCGCGCCGCCCGGCTGCCCACCCTGGCCTGGCAGGCGGTCCGGGAGGGGCTGCGGCACGGACCGGTGCTGGTCCAGGTGCCCCGGCGGGGGTACGTGCCGCGCATGGCGTGTGCCCAGTGCCGGGCACCCGCCCGTTGCCGGCACTGTTCCGGGCCGCTGGAGGCGCAGGAGGCGGGGCCGCTGCGGTGCGGCTGGTGCGGGCGCGAGGAGGCGGCCTGGCACTGCCCCGAGTGCGGTGGCTTCCGGCTGCGCGCCCAGGTGGTCGGGGCGCGGCGGACCGCCGAGGAGCTGGGGCGGGCCTTTCCCGCTGTACCGGTGCGTACGTCGGGGCGTGAGCATGTGCTGGACACAGTGCCGGGCACCCCGGCGCTGGTCGTGAGCACGCCGGGAGCCGAGCCGGTCGCCGAGGGCGGTTACGCGGCCGCCCTGCTGCTCGACGGCTGGGCCATGCTCGGGCGGCCCGACCTGCGGGCCGGCGAGGACGCGCTGCGCCGGTGGATCGCCGCCGGGGCGCTCGTACGGCCGCAGGGGGAGCGGGGGACCGTCGTCGTCGTGGCCGAGCCGACCCTGCGGCCCGTGCAGGCGCTGGTGCGGTGGGATCCCGTGGGGCATGCGGTGCGGGAGCTGGCGGAGCGGGCCGAACTGGGGTTCCCGCCGGTGTCCCGGATGGCGGCCGTGTCGGGCCCGGCAGAGGCTGTCGCCGAGTTCCTGCGTGCGGTCGAACTGCCTTCGGACGCCGAGGTGTTGGGGCCGGTTCCGGTACCGCCCACGCTCCCCGGGCGCCAGCGCAGGCCGGGGGCGCCGCCGCCCGGTGAGCACTGGGAGCGGGCGCTGGTGCGGGTGCCGCCGGGGAGCGGGTCCGCGCTGGCCGCCGCTCTGAAGACGGCTCAGGCCGCGCGGATGGCGCGGGGCGGCGGCGAAGCGGTGCGGGTGCGGATCGATCCGCCGGACATCGGGTGACCGTGCCGACGCAGGCGCTGCGGCCCGGCATGCGGCTGCCCTCCCGGAGGTCGTCGCCCGGGAGGGCGGGGTGAGGGCGTTCGCCGTCGGGTCAGCCGTTGCGCGGGCCGGGGAAGGCCGTCGGCCTGGCGTCGTCGCGCAGCGTCGGGCTGCCCGCGGTCGGCTGGGTCGGCATGGAGCGGGCCGCGGGCACCGTTGGCACCGTGGGCAGGCCGGGCAGGCCGGGCAGGCCGGCGCTCACGTCGAGCGTGCGGGTGCCGGACGGCTCTGTCGACCGCTCGGTCTCGGCCGCCGCCTGGGTCGCGGTGCGGCGGGCGCCGTAACGGCGGTGCACCGCCTGCTTGGTGACTCCGAGCGCGGAGCCCACCGCGTCCCAGGAGAAGCCGAGTGAGCGGTCGAAGTCCACGGCGGCCGTGACCAGGGTTTCGACGCTGTCCCGAAGTTCCTGGGCGAGTCGGACCGTCGGGGCGGGGGCACGTCCGTAGACGACGAAGCCCGTGGAAGGGCCGGAGCGGCGCGGGCGGTAGACGTTGCCCAACTGGGCGGTCAGCGTGCGCAGTGCGTCCACCTGGCGGCGGACCCGCTCGATGTCCCGCACCAGCAAGTGCAGGCTGGCCCGGGCCTGGGCGTCGTGGGTTGCGTGGTCGGCCATGAACAAGCCTCTCGAACCGGCGTTGAAAGGAATCGGGCCTCCAAAGTGGCCCGAGTGGTCAACTCTTTCTTGACCAACGCGTTTGCGCTCCGCTGGTCACGGGGTGGGGGCGTACGGGCATATGCGTACGCCGGTCTCCCACTCACGCACCCCCGTGTCCGGCGGGCGCAGTGGCTGGGCAACCTGTGGGGCGCCGGGCGGCGGCGGGTTTCCGTCCTGCGGCCGGCAGCTCCTCGTCGTGGACGTCGTCATAGACTTGTGCGTTGCCCGTCCGACCCCGCCCGAGAGGCCCCAACCCACCCATGAAGCTCGTCTTCGCCGGTACCCCCGAGGTCGCAGTTCCCGCTCTGGACGCTCTCATCGCCTCCGGGCGGCACGAGGTGGCCGCCGTCGTCACGCGGCCCGACGCGCCGGCCGGGCGGGGGCGCAGGCTGGTCGCGTCGCCCGTGGCCGAACGGGCGGAAGAGGCCGGCATCGAGGTGCTGAAGCCGGTCAGGCCCCGGGACCCGGAGTTCCTGGAGCGCCTGAAGGAGATCGGCCCGGACTGCTGCCCCGTCGTCGCCTACGGCGCCCTGCTGCCCAAGGTGGCGCTGGACGTCCCGGCGCAGGGCTGGGTCAACCTGCACTTCTCGCTGCTGCCCGCCTGGCGCGGGGCGGCCCCGGTGCAGCACTCCATCATGGCGGGCGACGAGATCACGGGCGCCTCCACCTTCCTCATCGAGGAGGGGCTCGACTCGGGTCCGGTGTACGGCACCGTCACCGAGGAGATCCGGGTCACCGACACCAGCGGGGACCTGCTCACCCGGCTCGCGTTCGCGGGCGCCGGGCTGCTCGCCGCGACCATGGACGGCATCGAGGACGGCACGCTGAAGGCCGTGCCGCAGCCGGGGGAGGGCATCACCCTCGCGCCGAAGATCACCGTCGAGGACGCCCAGGTGGACTGGGCCACGCCCGCGCTGCGGGTCGACCGGGTGGTGCGCGGCTGCACGCCGGCGCCCGGCGCCTGGAGCACCTTCCGCGCCGAGCGGCTCAAGCTCATCCAGGTGACGCCGGTGCCCGAGCGCACCGACCTCGCCCCGGGGCAGCTCGCGGTCGGCAAGAACAGCGTGCACGTGGGCACCGGTTCGTACGCCGTCGAGCTGCTGTGGGTGCAGGCGCAGGGCAAGAAGCCGATGCGGGCCGCCGACTGGGCGCGCGGGGTGCGCATCGCCGAGGGCGAGCGGCTCGGGAGCTGAGGCCCGCGCACCTGAGCCGGGGCCCCGGAAGGCGGGGGTGGCGGTGTCCCGACGTACGCTGGAACCGCACCCCCTTCTTCACATCCGGAGCACCTTTTTCGTGAGCGAGCAGTCCCGGCGGCCGCACCGGCCCGCAAAGCCCTACCGTCGCCCCCAGAAGGACCCCGTCCGCATCCTCGCCTTCGAGGCGCTGCGCGCGGTGGACGAGCGGGACGCCTATGCCAACCTCGTGCTGCCGCCGCTGCTGCGCAAGGCACGGGACAAGGGCGACTTCGACGCGCGGGACGCCGCCCTCGCCACCGAGCTGGTGTACGGGACGCTGCGCCGGCAGGGGACGTACGACGCCGTCATCTCCGCGTGTGTGGACCGGCCGCTCAGGGAGGTCGACCCGCCGGTGCTCGACGTGCTGAGCCTCGGTGTCCACCAGTTGCTCGGTACGCGGATCCCCACGCACGCGGCCGTGTCCGCCTCCGTGGAGCTGGCGCGTGTGGTGCTCGGGGACGGGCGGGCCAAGTTCGTCAACGCCGTGCTGCGCAAGGTCGCGCAGCACGACCTGGACGGGTGGCTGGAGAAGGTCGCGCCGCCCTATGACAAGGATCCCGAGGACCACCTCGCCGTGGTGCACTCGCACCCCCGCTGGGTCGTCTCCGCGCTGTGGGACTCCCTCGGCGGCGGGCGGGCCGGGATCGAGGACCTGCTGGAGGCCGACAACGAGCGGCCCGAGGTGACCCTGGTGGCGCGGCCCGGCCGGGCCACCACCGAGGAGCTGCTCCGCGAGGACGCCGCCGTGCCGGGGCGCTGGTCGCCGTACGCCGTGCGGCTCGCCGAGGGCGGTGAACCGGGTGCCGTCGAGGCCGTGCGCGACGGACGCGCCGGTGTGCAGGACGAGGGCAGTCAGTTGGTCGCCCTCGCGCTGGCCAACGCCCCCGTCGACGGTCCCGACGAGAAGTGGCTCGACGGCTGCGCCGGTCCCGGTGGCAAGGCCGCGCTGCTGGCCGCCCTCGCCGCCGAACGCGGGGCCACGCTGCTCGCCTCCGAGAAGCAGCCGCACCGGGCGGGCCTGGTGGCGAAGGCCCTGCACGGCAACCCGGGGCCGTACCAGGTCATCGCCGCCGACGGGACCCGGCCGCCGTGGCGGCCCGGCACCTTCGACCGTGTCCTGATGGACGTGCCGTGCACCGGGCTCGGCGCCCTGCGGCGGCGCCCCGAGGCCCGGTGGCGGCGCCGCCCCGAGGACCTGGACAACTTCGCACCGCTCCAGCGCGCCCTGCTGCGCACCGCGCTGGACTCGGTGCGCGTCGGCGGGGTGGTCGGCTACGCCACCTGCTCGCCGCACCTCGCCGAGACCCGGGTCGTCGTCTCCGACATGCTCAAGCAGTACCCGCAGGCCGAGCTGATCGACGCCCGGCCGCTGCTGCCCGGCGTTCCCGCGCTCGGCGACGGGCCGGACGTGCAGCTGTGGCCGCACATGCACGGCACCGACGCCATGTACCTGGCGCTCATCCGGCGCACCGGCTGACGGCACCGGCGGCCGCCGCCGGGAGGTGCGGTCGGCCGCCCCCGCTTACGCTCGGGATGTCCCGACACGGTGGGGTCGCCATGGTCCTCGATCTGCTGCTGATCGCCCTTGCCATCACGCTCGACCCGCTGCCGCTCACCGCGTTCGTCCTGGTGGTGGCTTCGGCGAAGGGTGTGTGGAAGGGACTCGTCTTCATCCTGAGCTGGCTGGCGTGCCTGGTCGCGGTGATCGCCCTCGTCCTGGCCCTGACCGGTGGACACCCTCCGGCACCGAGATCGGCGCCGTCGACGGCCGCGCTCGCGGCGAAGCTGGCGATCGGGGTGGGGCTCGTCGTCTACGGCGAACACCGACGCCGCCGGATGGTCGCCGAACGCGGCCACGGGCATCCCCCGGAACAGCCGAGTCTGACGTCCGAGATCGACCGCACCACGGTGTGGACCTCGGCCGTCCTGGCCGTGCTGCTGCAGCCCTGGGGAATGGTCGCCGCCGCAGCGACGACGGTCGTCTCCGCGGACCTGTCCCACTCGGTCACCTGGCTCGTCCTGTTCGGATTCTGTCTGCTCGCCACGGCGAGTCTGCTGGCCATCGAGCTGTACGTGGTGTTCGTGCCGGAGAAGGCCAAACCCCGGCTGCTCCGGCTGCGTGCCTGGATGAAGGGACACCAGCAGCAGGCGATCGTGATCCTCTGTCTGGGCCTCGGGCTCTGGCTCACCGGGAAGAGCATCTACCAGCTCACCGCGTGAAACACGCTCGCGGGCCGGTTGTCCACAGGCACCGGCGGACGGTCCTGTAAGTGTGATGAACGGTCTCGCCTGTGGACCGGCGCGAACATCAGTGCCCCGGACATGGCAGGCTTGGGTCATGGCCGCGCAGATCAACCCCAGCATCCTGTCCGCCGACTTCGCCCGCCTCGCGGACGAGGCGAAGGCGGTCGGGGGAGCCGACTGGCTCCACGTCGACGTGATGGACAACCATTTCGTCCCCAACCTCACGCTCGGCGTGCCGGTCGTGGAGTCCCTGGCCCGTGCGACGGACACCCCGCTGGACTGCCACCTGATGATCGAGAACCCCGACCGCTGGGCGCCCCAGTACGTCGAGGCAGGTGCCTCGTCCGTAACCTTCCACGTGGAGGCGGCGGCCGCCCCCGTGCGGCTCGCCCGGGAGATCCGTGCCAAGGGCGCCCGTGCCTCCATGGCGCTGAAGCCCGCCACGCCGATCGAGCCGTACGAGGACCTCCTCCCGGAGCTCGACATGCTGCTGATCATGACGGTCGAGCCGGGCTTCGGCGGCCAGGCCTTCCTCGACATCATGCTGCCCAAGATCCGCCGCACCCGTGAGCTGATCGGCAAACACGGCCTCCAGCTGTGGCTGCAGGTCGACGGCGGCGTGTCGGCCTCCACGATCGAGCGGTGCGCGGACGCGGGGGCCGACGTCTTCGTCGCCGGATCGGCGGTCTACGGGGCCGCGGACCCGGCAGAGGCGGTGCGGGCGCTGCGCGCCCAGGCGGATTCCGCGACCGCCAAGGCCTCCTGGGCATGCGACCACTGAGCCACGGCTACGTGAACGGTTAAGTGCTCGGCGCCCTTCGGGGCATATCAGTTCCGCCGAATCTGCAAGGATGAACGGCGAATCCAGAGTGTGAACAGCAGTGAGGAGATCGCCGTGTCGGGTATGTCGGCGGGCCGGTCAGCCATGCGGATGGGACCCGCTGAGCTGGTGCAGGCGGCGGCCATGGCCCGCCGCTTCTACCTCGAGGGCAAGTCCAAGATCCAGATCGCGGAGGAGTTCGGCGTCAGCCGCTTCAAAGTGGCCCGGGTCCTGGAGACCGCCCTCGAACGGGATCTCGTACGCATCGAGATCCGCGTGCCGGCCGAACTGGACGCCGAGCGCTCCGACGCGCTCCGTGCCCGGTACGGCCTGAGGCACGCCGTCGTGGTCGAGTCCCCGGCCGAGGCCGAGGAGACCCCCGACCCCGAGAACCTCGGCGAGGTCGCCGCCGACCTGCTCGGCGAGCTCGTCAACGAAGGGGACGTGCTGGGGCTGGCCTGGGGCCGGTCCACCATCCACATGGCGGCGGCGCTCGACCGGCTGCCGCCGTGCACGGTGGTGCAGCTGACGGGCGTGTACGACGCCGGGACGTCCGAGCGCGGCTCGGTCGAGGCGGTGCGGCGTGCCGCGCAGGTCTCGGGCGGTGACGCGCACCCCATCTACGCGCCGATGCTGCTGCCGGACGCGGCCACCGCGGCCGCGCTGCGCAACCAGACCGGGATCGCCCGGGCCTACGAGTACTTCGACAAGGTCACGGTCGCCTGCGTCTCCATCGGCTCCTGGGAGCCGGGCATCTCGACGGTGCACGACATGCTCAGCGACGAGGAGCGCGCGCACTACGCCTCGCTCGGTGTCGCCGCCGAGATGGCCGCGCACCTCTTCGACTCCGAGGGCCGCCGGGTCGGACGGGACCTGGGGGAGCGGTGCATCACGGTCAAGGCCGACCAGCTCCGCCGTATCCCCGAGGTCGTGGCGATCGCCGGCGGGCAGCGCAAGGCCTCCGCGATCGACGCGGTGCTGCGCTCCGGGCTGGTCACCAGCCTGGTGACGGACACCTCGGCCGCCGACTACCTGATGACGGCGGGACCGACGCCGAAGCCCGCGCTCAGCCGCGCGGACCCGGACGGGGTCTGACGGCGGGTCGTGGCGACGCCGTTACGGGACGGCCGTGGCAGCATCCTCGGCATGCTGCTGCGGTTCGTCCCCCCGCCGTACTCCCGGCGCGCTCCCCGCGCGCTCGCCGGGCTGCTGGTCTGTCTCTCCGTGCTGCTGCCCGTCCTGCTGACGGGCTGCTCGCCGGGCACGCGCAGCCCGACGGCCTCGGGCGCCTCGGCTCCCGCGTGGGCCCGGGGCATGGGCACCGTCCAGGAGGCCCGGCTGCCGGCCGAGGCCCGGCAGACCCTCGCCCTCATCGACAAGGGCGGACCCTTCCCGTACGCCAGGGACGGTGTCGTCTTCGGGAACCTCGAGGGGCTGCTGCCCCGGCACCGGCGCGGCTACTACCACGAGTACACGGTGCGCACGCCCGGCTCGCACGACCGCGGGGCGCGGCGCATCGTCACCGGGCAGGGCGGGGAGATCTACTACACCGATGATCACTACAACTCGTTCCGGGCGGTGCTGAGATGAGCGAAGACCTGGCGGGCCGGCTCACGGTCACCCTCGACCTCGGGGGTGTCACGGACAAGGCGGGCCTGATGGACCGCACGGCCCGGGCCCTGGCCCTGCCCGACTGGTTCGGCCGCAACTGGGACGCCCTGGCGGACTCCCTCTCCGACCACACCGTCTGGCCCGAGGGCGCCGTCGAGCAGGGACTCCTGGTCGTCGTACGGGAGTGGCGGCCCTACGCCGAGGCGAACCCGGGCGAGTGGCGGACCGCGCAGGACGTGTTCGCCGAGGCGGTGGACCGCACCCCCGCGCTCGCCGTCGTCCTGGCTCTTGGAGGATCCTCCTAGACCCCTCCCGACCAGCCTGGATGTTCTGTGGGGGCGTGCGGGGCCCCCGTCATGGGAGAATGAAGTACGTGCTCTTTTCCCCCTGGCGCACCCGTCGGGGGGTCACCTCTGATCGACTGGGATGTGCGGCACGTGCGTTTCCTCAATGACCTCAAGCCCGCGTACGACCTGACGTACGACGACGTGTTCATGGTGCCCAGCCGCTCCGCGGTGGGCTCGCGTCAGGGCGTGGACCTCGCCGCGCCCGACGGCACCGGCACCACCATCCCGCTCGTCGTCGCCAACATGACCGCGATCGCCGGCCGCCGCATGGCCGAGACGGTCGCCCGGCGCGGCGGCCTCGTGGTCATCCCGCAGGACATCCCGATCGACGTGGTCACCGACGTCATCACCTGGGTGAAGAGCCGCCACCTGGTGCTGGACACCCCGATCGTGCTGGCTCCGCACCAGACCGTCGCCGACGCCCTGGCCCTGCTGCCCAAGCGGGCGCACAACGCCGGTGTGGTCGTCGACGAGAACCACCGGCCCGTCGGTGTCGTCACCGACGCGGACCTGAGCGGCGTGGACCGCTTCACCCAGCTCGAAGTGGTCATGTCCAAGGACCTGTTGCTCCTCGACGCGGACATCGACCCGCACGAGGCCTTCAACACCCTGGACGCGCACAACCGCCGCTACGCCCCGGCCGTCGACAAGGACGGCAGGCTCGCCGGCATCCTGACCCGCAAGGGCGCCCTGCGCGCCACGCTGTACTCGCCGGCCACCGACGCCGAGGGCAAGCTGCGCATCGCCGCCGCCGTCGGCATCAACGGCGACTTCGCGGCCAAGGCCAAGCAGCTGCTCGACGCGGGCGTGGACACGCTCGTCATCGACACGGCGCACGGCCACCAGGAGTCGATGATCAGCGCGATCAAGCAGGTGCGCGCCCTCGACCCGCAGGTGCCGATCGTCGCGGGCAACATCGTCTCCGCCGAGGGCGTCAAGGACCTGGTCGACGCGGGTGCGGACATCATCAAGGTCGGTGTCGGCCCGGGCGCCATGTGCACCACCCGCATGATGACCGGCGTCGGCCGCCCGCAGTTCTCGGCCGTCCTGGAGTGTGCCGCCGAGGCGAAGAAGTACGGCAAGCACGTGTGGGCCGACGGCGGTGTCCGGCACCCGCGCGACGTGGCCATGGCCCTCGCGGCAGGCGCGTCCAACGTGATGGTCGGCTCCTGGTTCGCGGGCACCTACGAGTCCCCGGGCGACCTCCAGCAGGACGCGGGCGGCCGCCTGTACAAGGAGTCGTTCGGCATGGCATCCGCGCGCGCGGTGAGCAACCGTACGTCCGAGGAGTCGTCCTACGACCGTGCCCGCAAGGCGCTGTTCGAGGAGGGCATCTCCACCTCCCGGATGTTCCTCGACCCGGCCCGACCGGGCGTCGAGGACCTGATCGACTCGATCATCGCGGGCGTCCGCTCCTCCTGCACCTACGCGGGTGCCGGCTCCCTGGAGGAGTTCGCCGAGAAGGCCATCGTCGGCATCCAGAGCGCCGCCGGCTACGCCGAGGGCAAGCCGCTGCACGCCAGCTGGAGCTGACCCCGATACCTTCCCCGCGGCCCCCGTCGTTCCCCTCCAGGGAACGGCGGGGGCCGTCTGCGTGCCCGCGGTCAGGGGGCCGGAAGAGGGTGCGCCGTGGGGCCGGTGAGGTGCCTGTGCAACGGTCCACAGCCCACGCGCAACGATTTGTCATACCGGCCCGATGAACGCAATGATCATGCGGGGATGCGCAAGGTTGCTGCATTACGCCCGTTAAGGCCCGCCTCATAGGGTGCTGCGCTGTACGTGGTGTGGCGGGGACTCCGCTCGGTGGGTTCCTGCCCTGCAGGCCCCTGCCGGTCCCCGCCCGTCCTGACCGGCATCGAACAAGGGAGCCAGCGCGTGCTCGACCAAGGCGCACCCCCGCAGAACCACAGAACGGCCGCCCCCGCGTCCCTGGGCGTCGCCTCGCGCCTCATGCGTCGCAAGCCGGTGGAACACCTGGTCGCGGAGGGCGGTCAGGGCGAGGGAGGGCAGCTGAGGCGCTCTCTCGGGCTGTGGCAGCTGACCATGATCAGCATCGGCGCCACCCTCGGCACCGGCATCTTCGTCGTCCTCGGCGACGCCGTCCCGGAGGCCGGTCCCGCGGTCACCCTGGCCTTCGTGATCGCCGGTCTCACGGCTCTCTTCTCGGCCCTGTCGTACGCCGAACTGGCGGGCAGCATCCCGGTCGCCGGCTCCTCCTACTCGTATGCGTACGCAACGCTGGGCGAACTGGTCGCCTGGGTCTGCGGCTGGTGCCTGGTGCTGGAGTACGGCGTGTCGGTGGCCGCCGTCGCCGTCGGCTGGGGCGAGTACCTCAACGAGCTGCTCGACGGCACCATCGGTGTCACCATCCCGGACGCACTGTCCTCGGCCCCGGGCGAGGGCGGCATCATCAACCTGCCGGCCCTGATCGTCGTCCTCCTGGCGATGGTGTTCCTGCTCGGTGGCGCGCGTGAGTCCGCCCGCGCCAACACGATCATGGTCTGTGTGAAGATCGCCGCCCTGGTGCTGTTCTGCGCGGTCGGTTTCATGGGCTTCAAGTCCGGCAACTACCGCGACTTCATGCCGCTCGGCATGTCCGGCGTCAGTGCCGCCGGAGCCACGCTGTTCTTCTCCTACATCGGCTTCGACGCCGCCTCCACCGCCGGTGAGGAGGCGAAGAACCCCAAGCGGGACCTGCCGCGGGCGATCATGCTGTCACTGATCATCGTGACCGCGCTGTACGTGCTCGTCGCGGGTGTCGCCGTGGGTGCCTGGAACTGGAAGAAGTTCGACGGCTCGGAGGCCACCCTCGCCGCGATCATGAACGATGTCACCGGCCAGACCTTCTGGGGCACCATGCTGGCGCTGGGTGCGGTCATCTCCATCGCGAGCGTGGTGCTCACCGTGCTCTACGGCCAGACCCGCATCCTCTTCGCGATGTCCCGGGACGGCCTGGTGCCGAAGGCGCTCGGCAAGGTCCACCCGAAGACCGGCGCCCCCCGCCTCAACACGGTGCTCGTGTCCCTCTTCTGCGGTGTGCTGGCCGCGCTCATCCCGCTGGGCAAGCTCGTCGACGCCACCAGCATCGGCACGCTGTTCGCCTTCGCCCTGGTCAACATCGCGGTCGTCGTCCTGCGCTACAGGCGGCCCGAGCTCGAGCGCACGTTCAGGGTGCCGTTCGGCCCGGTCCTGCCGGTGCTGGGCTTCCTGTTCTGTGCGTACAACATGTTCAGCCTCGACACCGTGACCTGGGTCGTCTTCGGGTGCTGGATGGCCGCCGGGCTCGTGTTCTACTTCCTTTACGGCTACCGCCGTTCCCGTCTCGCGACGCAAGAAGCTCCTGCGACACAAGAAGTGAAGTGAACCACCCCCTGTGCTGAACGATCTCGACGAACGCATCGTGCACGCCCTCGCCGAGGACGCCCGCCGTTCCTACGCGGACATCGGGCAGATGGTGGGCCTGTCCGCGCCCGCCGTGAAGCGGCGCGTGGACCGGCTGCGGGCCACCGGAGCCATCACCGGATTCACCGTCCGGGTGGATCCGGCGGCGCTCGGCTGGGAGACCGAGGGCTACATCGAGATCTACTGCCGGCGCAACACCTCGCCGGAGACCATTCAGCGGGGCCTCGAGCGGTACCAGGAGGTCGTGGCCGCGTCGACCGTCACCGGCGACGCGGACGCGATCGCGCAGGTCTTCGCGTCCGACATGCGTCACTTCGAGCGGGTGCTGGAGCGGATCGCCGGCGAGCCGTTCGTCGAGCGGACCAAGTCGGTACTGGTGCTTTCGCCGTTGCTGCGCCGGTTCTCCTCCGGTGCGCCGGGGTAGGAGCGGATTCCGGCTCGGGGCGCTTCGCCGGATGCCGGGTACAGGCATCCGGCAAAGCGCCCCGAGCTCTATTCCGGGGTCTTCCGCGCCAGCGCGTTGTTGCCTATCGAGTTGCGCACGCTGAAGCTCACCGCGTCCGGCCGATACCGGTCGTCCGACCACTCCACCGGCCGCCCTTCGCGGGTCGTGGTGACCCGCCGCACCCGCAGCAGCGGACTCGTCCGGCGAACCCCCAGCAACTCGGCGTCCTGTGCGCCGGCGGCGACCGCGTCGATGACGTGCTCGCCGTAGGCGAAGACCAGGCCCGTGTCGTCGTAGAGCCGCTGGGTGACGGAGGGGCACCCGGGCTCGATCGGCTCGACCGCCGGTGCGATCCAGTCGGCGTACACCGTCCGCTCCAGCAGCACCGGCTCGCCGTCCAGACCGCGGACGCGCAGTACGTGCAACACCTGTGTCCCGGCGGACAGTTGGAGCCGTACCGCATCCTCCTTCGTGGCCGGGCGGTACTCCTGAGCCACCACGTGTCCGGTGGCCTCGCGGCCCATCGCCCGCGCCCACTGGGCGAAGCTGCGCAGTTCCTCGAAGCTCTGGCTGCTGCGGCTGGCGAGGACCACGCGCCGGGCGCCCTGGCGGGAGCCGATCAGGCCCTCGGCGGTGAGGGCGGCGACGGCCTGCCGGACCGTACCGCGCGAGACGCCGTAGTGCGTCGCGAGTTCCGCCTCCGAGGGCAGCCGGCTGCCGACCGTGTACTCCTCGCGGTCGATCGAGCGCCGCAGCTCGTCGGCGATCTCCTCGTGTCGCGCCGTCATGCTTCCCCTCTGCTCAGGTCGCTGTGCACAGCGTGACCAGCCTAATCGAGACCTGAGCGTGATCTCTAACGGTCTGGATTGTGCACACAACAAGGGTCCAAAGTTTCGTCACGGTTTACAGACAGGACACCTGTGGCGGGCGTACTGTGACGCAACTTGTTCATACAAGTTCTCCGCAGTTCCCAACGCACCGCCCACCCTCGTGCGCACCCCTGGAGAAACCGTGACCGTGTCCCTGCCGAGAAACGCCGTCCTCGGCGGCTCCCTCGCCGTCGTCGCCGCACTCGCGCTGAGCGCCTGCGGCGCCGCCCCCGACAACGCGTCCACCAAGACCAAGGACGGCAAGAACGCCGCCACCACCACCTCCGCGGCCGACTTCGGAGGCCTCGACGCCCTCGTCAAGGCGGCCAAGAAGGAGGGCACGCTGCACATCATCGCGGTGCCCCGCGACTGGGCGAACTACGGCGCCATCATCGACGGCTTCCAGAAGAAGTACGGCGTCAAGATCGAGGACGAGAGCCCCGACGGCTCCAGCCAGGACGAGATCAACGCCGTGACCTCGCGCAAGGGCCAGGACCGCGCGCCGGACGTCCTCGACCTCGGTTCCTCCTTCGCTCTCAGCGCCGCCCAGCAGGGCCTGCTCGCGCCCTACAAGGTGGCCTCGTACGACCAGATCCCCGAGGGCCAGAAGGACCCGCAGGCCCGCTGGTTCAACGACTACGGCGGCTACATCTCCATCGGCTGCGACGCCAAGCGCGTGAAGGCCT
This sequence comes from Streptomyces sp. NPDC044064, assembly GCF_056434245.1. NCBI lineage: Bacteria > Bacillati > Actinomycetota > Actinomycetes > Kitasatosporales > Streptomycetaceae > Streptomyces > Streptomyces sp. NPDC044064. Next base: position 101,236 of record NZ_JBWKFN010000029.1, on the reverse strand, counting down.
GCCCGACCACGTTCAAGGACCTCCTCAAGCCGCAGTACAAGGGCCAGGTCGCGCTCAACGGCAACCCGACCAAGTCCGGCTCGGCCTTCGGCGGCGTCTACGCGGCGGCCCTCGCGAGCGGCGGCTCGTTCGACAGCATCCAGCCCGGCCTCGACTTCTTCGCCAAGCTGAAGAAGAACGGCAACTACACGCCGGTCGAGTCCACCCCGGCCACGGTCGAGAAGGGCGAGACGCCCATCAGCATCGACTGGGACTACCTGAACGCCGGCTACGCCGACGAGTTCAAGTCCAAGGGCGTCGACTGGAAGGTCGCCATCCCGAGCGACGGCCAGTACGCCCAGTACTACTCGCAGGCCATCAACAAGGACGCCCCGCACCCGGCGGCCGCCCGCCTGTGGCAGGAGTACCTGTACAGCGCCGAGGGCCAGAACCTGTGGCTCAAGGGCTACGCCCGCCCGGCGCTGATGACCGCCATGGAGAAGGCCGGCACCCTCGACAAGACCGCCGCCGCCAAGCTCCCGAAGGTCACCGGCACGCCCTCCTTCCCGACCGAGGACCAGCAGAGCAAGGCGAAGACGGTCATCGCGCAGGGCTGGGGTAAGGCCGTCTCCGGATGACCACCGCTCTCACCCGTACGGATGTGGCGCCCGTCGCTTCGGCGAAGCGGCGGCGCCGCGCCCCCGGATGGCTGGCCGTGGTGCCGCTGCTGGTGTTCACGGCGATCGCCTTCGGGCTGCCCGCCCTGGCCATCCTGGACGGCGCCTTCACGGTCAAGGACCAGACGACCGGCGCCGCCTCCTACACGGCCGAGAACCTCTCGGCCTCACTGCAGGGCCCGTACCTCACCGCTCTGGTGGGCAGCGTGAAGCTGTCGGCGGTCTCCGCCGGGCTGGGGGCGCTGCTCGGGCTGCCGCTCGCGCAGGCCGTGGTCAGCTCCCGCTCCCGCGCGCTGCGCGAGGCCGTGCTGACCGCCTCCGGTGTGCTCGCCAACTTCGGCGGCGTCCCGCTGGCGTTCGCCTTCGTCGCCACCCTCGGCAACGCCGGCGTCCTGACCGTGCACCTGGGTCTCACGGACAAGGGCTGGGACCTCTACAGCTTCTGGGGTCTGGTCCTCGTCTACCTGTACTTCCTGATCCCGCTGATGGTCCTCACCATCACCCCGGCCCTGGACGGTCTGCGCGTCCAGTGGCGGGAGGCCGCGCTGAACAACGGCGCCACGGGTGTGCAGTACTGGCGGCACGTGGCCCTGCCCGTGCTCGCGCCCTCCCTGCTCGGCGGTCTCGTGCTGCTGTTCGGCAGCGCCTTCGCCGCCTACGCCACCGCCGCCGCGATGGTGGGCAGCGCGGTCCCGCTCGTCACGCTGCAGATCGCCGACGCCCTCTCCGGCAACGTGCTGGTCGGCCAGGAGAACGTCGCCCTCGCCCTCAGCCTCGACATGGTGCTGGTGGCGGGCCTGGTCATGGCCGTGTACCTGCCCCTGCAACGACGGAGCGCCCGATGGCTCGACGCCTGACCCCCTGGCGCTGGGCCGTCCTCGGCCTGGCCGCGCTGTACTTCCTGGTGCCGCTCGGCGCCTCCGTGGTCTTCACGATCGACGTGCCCGGCCACGGCGTCACCTTCGACGCCTACACGCAGATCCTGTCCGCCGACGGCTTCACCTCCAGCCTGCTGCTCTCGCTGGAGCTGGCGGTCGCGACCATCGTGGTCGTCCTGCTGCTGATGGTGCCCGCCGTCGTCGCGCTGCGGCTCGGCGCACCCCGGCTCAGGCCGGTGGTCGAGGTGGTGTGCTCGCTTCCCCTGGTGGTTCCGCCGATCGCGTTCGTCGCGGGGATCGTCACCGTGCTGAAGTGGGGCCCGGACCACCTGTCCCGGACCCCGCTGTTCGAGACGTTCGTGGCGATCCAGAACCCGACCTTCCCGGTCGTGCTGGTCCTCGCCTACGTCGTGATGGCGCTGCCGTTCGTCTACCGCGCGCTGGACGCGGGCCTGCGGGCCATCGACGTGCGCACCCTCGTGGAGGCCGCCCGCAGCTGCGGCGCCTCCTGGCCGCAGGCCCTCGTACGGGCCGTGCTGCCGAACCTGCGCGGGGCGCTGCTGAACGCGGCCTTCCTCACGCTGGCGCTGGTCCTCGGCGAGTTCACCGTCGCCCGGCTGCTCGGCTACCAGCCGTTCGCCGTGTGGATCTACAACGTCGGCGGCTCGCAGGCCCAGATGTCCGTCGCCGTGTCCGTGCTCAGCCTGCTCCTCACCTGGGCCCTGCTCCTCGTGCTCGCCGGTGCCGGCGGACGCACCCGAACCGCTTCCTCCCGGGGTTGAACCATGACCGTCACCACGCTTGAGAAGGCGACCGCCGAGAACGCCGCCACCGTCGAATTCCGGGGCCTGCGACGCGAGTTCGGGACCACCGTCGCCCTCGACGGGCTCGACCTGACCGTCCGCCCGGGCGAGTTCCTGGCCCTGCTCGGCCCCTCCGGCTGCGGCAAGACCACCGCGCTGCGCATGCTCGCCGGGTTCGAACACCCGGACTCCGGCGCCGTGCTGGTGGACGGCCAGGACGTCACCCACGTCCCGGCCCACCGCCGGGACGCCGGGATGGTCTTCCAGTCGTACAGCCTCTTCCCGCATCTGAACGCCGTCGACAACGTCGCCTTCGGGCTGCGCATGCGCAAGGTCCGTACGGCCGAACGGCGTTCCCGTGCCGCCGAGTTGCTGGAGCTGGTCGGGCTCGGCGACAAGGGCGAGCGGTTCCCGCACCAGCTCTCCGGGGGCCAGCAGCAGCGCATCGCGCTCGCCCGCGCCCTCGCCCTGCGCCCGCGCGTCCTGCTGCTCGACGAGCCGCTGTCCGCGCTGGACGCCAAGGTGCGCCTGACCCTGCGCGAGGAGATCCGCCGGCTCCAGCAGGAACTCGGCATCACCACCCTCTTCGTCACCCACGACCAGGAGGAGGCCCTCTCGGTCGCCGACCGGGTCGCCGTCATGCGCGCCGGACGGCTCGAACAGTGCGCCGAACCCGCCGAGCTGTACGGCCGTCCCGCCACCGCCTTCGTCGCCGAGTTCGTCGGCACGATGAGCCGGATCCCGGGCGAGCTGAAGAACGACACGGTCGAGGTGCTCGGGCAGCGGCTGCCGGCCGACGGCGAGGTGCCGGACGGCGCGGTCGACGTGCTGGTGCGGCCGGAGTCCGTCCAGGTGAAGGCCGACGAGCAGGGCAGCGCCCGGGTCGTCGCCACCGCCTTCCTGGGCGCCGTCGTCCGGGTCACCGTACGGCTCGCCGACGGCACCGAGGCCAAGGCCGACCTGCCCACCCACGAGGCCGCCGGACTCGGCGCCGGAGCCGCCGTCGGCGTGTCGCTGCCGGAGCGCCCGGTGCTGGTGGCCGAACGTACCCAGAAGTGAGGAACGACGACAACGTGACCCCCCACAACCCCGTACTCCCGCTGCAGGCCGTCCTCTTCGACATGGACGGGACGCTCGTCGACACCGAGCGCCTGTGGTGGGAGGCGGTCGAGCAGGTCGCCGGACGCCCGCTGGGCGAGGCCGACCAGCCGGAGGTGCTCGGCCGGCCCGTCGAGCACACCGCCGCCTGGCTCGCCGCCCCCACCGGACGGACCGAGGCCGACCTCGCGGCCGAGCTGCACCGCGAGTTCGCCGCCCGCGTCCGCACCGGGATCGTGCCCCGCCCCGGCGCCCTGGACCTGCTCGACGCGCTGGCCGCCGCCGGCGTCCCGACCGCCCTGGTCACCGCGTCCCCGCGCGCGGTCGCCGACGTCGTGCTCGACGCCCTCGGCGCCGGACGGTTCGCGGTCTCCGTCACCGCCGACGACACCGACCGCACCAAGCCGGCACCCGACCCGTACCTCGCCGCCTGCCGGGCGCTGGGCGTCGACCCGGCCTCCTGCGTGGCCGTCGAGGACACCGAGACCGGTGTGGCCTCCGCCGAGGCCGCCGGGTGCGCCGTACTCGCCGTGCCGTCCCTCGCGCCGATCGGCGCGGCACCCGGGCGGACCGTGCGGGACAGCCTCGTCGGCGTCACGCCCGAGGCGCTGCGCCGGATGGCCGCGCCCGAACTCCGCGTCATGAGCTGGAACCTGTGGCTCGGCGGCAGCCCGGTCGACGACCACCGCGCCAAGCAGGTCAAGGCCGTCCTGGAGAGCGGTGCCGACGTCGTCGGGCTCCAGGAGACCGCCGGTACGGCAGCCCAGGAGCTGGCCGAGGCCCTCGGCTGGCACCACCACCGGGCCGGCGAGAACCTCGGCGTCATCAGCCGGCACCCGATCACCGCCCGCTTCGGCGACCCCGAGGCCGGCTTCTACGGCGCCGCCGGCGTCCGGATCCGGGTCTCGCCCGGCCGCGAGGTCGACGTGTGGACGGCCCATCTGCACTACACGCCGTACGGGCCCTACGAGGCCGTCTTCGACGGGCTCGGCGCACCAGAGCTGATCGCCCACGAGGACGTGCGGCTCGCTCAGATGCGGGACGCGCTGCACCGGATCGCCGAGTCCTCCTCCGACGGCGTCCCGGTGGTCCTCGTCGGCGACTTCAACTGCCCCTCGCACCTGGACTGGCCGGACGTGGTCTGGCCGGTGACGCGGGCGGCGGCGGACGCGGGGTTCGCGGACTCCTACCGTGAGGTCCACCCCGACCCCGTGGCCGAGCCGGGGCACACCTGGTCGCCGATCCACCCGGTGCACGAGGACGGCAGCGGACGACCGGAGCCGCAGGACCGGATCGACTACGTCCTGCACCGCGGCGGCCTGACCGTGCGCGACGCGCGGACCCTCGTCGTCGGCACCCCGCACGCGTGGCCCGACGTCACGGGCAACGACTGGCCCTCGGACCACGCGGCCGTCGTGACCACCTTCGTGCTGCCACGGAAGTGACCCGTGGTTACCGCAGGTCACCATTGCGGACCAGGTGATGATCCCGTAGGTTGTGCCCGCTCTTACTGACTGGTAACAGACAGGTACCCCATGCGCTGGCCCGTCGGCCGTCCCACCACCGTCCGTGCCCGGATCGTGGCGCTCGCTCTCGCCCCGGCCGTCGCACTGATGGCGCTGTGGAGCTTCGCCATGGTCTCGGTCACCGCCGAACTGCGCGCGCTGATCCGGCTCCAGGGGGTGTACGAGGACTTCGGCACCCCCGTGGACACCGCGATCGGGCAGATCCAGATCGAACGCCGGATGTCCGCCGCCTACCTGGGCGCCCGCCTGGACACGGCGACGGCGGGGGACCTGCTCGGCCAGGAGCGCCGTACCGACCGGGCCGTGGACGCCATGCGGCACGCGGTCCGGGACGGCGACCGCGGGCGGCTCACGGACCGGCAGCGGCAGGCCCTGGACACCATGGTCGCCGCCACCGGGAAGCTGGAGGCGCTGCGCGAGCGCGTGCTGTCCCGGAACATCACCTGGGACCAGGCGGTCGACCAGTACAGCACGCTCGTCGAGCCCGGCTTCGACGTGCAGTCGACGCTCACCGCGCTCCAGGCCGGGCAGCTCGCCCGGGAGGCCCAGGTCGTCATCGAGCTGGTGCGGGTACGGGAGTTCGTGTCCCGGGAGGATGCCCTGGTCGCCGGGGCACGGGCGGCCGGGACCCTGACCGACCGGCAGTACGACACCCTGACCGCCACCATCGAGGACCGGCGCGTCTTCGAGCGGACGTACGTACCGGACCTGCCCGCCGACTCGCGCGGCCTGTTCGAGGAGTTCCAGCGCGGTGACCTCTACCGCTCGCTGACGCAGGGCGAGGACGCGCTGCTGCGGTCCGGAGCCGCGGGAGCCGGGCAGGCCGTCGCGGCGGACACCTGGCGGACCACCTCCGACCGGGCCGTCAAGCGCTACATGCAGCTGTGCACCCGCTCCGCCGAGAACTCCGCGGTGCGCGGCCGGGCCTTCGCCTACCACGAGCTGACCAAGGCCGCCGTCGTCGGCGCGGTCGGGCTGGCAGCCGTCGCGCTGTCCCTGTGGTTCGCGGTACGCGGTGCGCGGCGCATCTCGCGGCGCCTGGAGACCCTGCGGGACGCGGCCGACGTGCTGAGCACACGGCAGCTCCCGGACGTGATGCGCAGGCTGGGCGCCGGCGAGGACGTGGACGCGCTGGCCGAGGCACCGCCGCTCGCCGCCGACGAGATCAGGGACGACGAGATCGGCCAGGTCGGCCGGTCCTTCAACACCGCGCGGCTCGCCGCAGTGGAGGCCGCCGTCAGGCAGGCCACGCTGCGCCGGGGCCTGTTCGCCGTGCTGCTCAACATCGCGCGCCGCAACCAGGCGCTGGTGCACCGGCAGCTGAAGCTCGTCGACACGCTGGAGCGGCGCACCGAGGACCCCGACATCCTGCGCCAGCTGTTCCGCATCGACCATCTGACGACCCGGATGCGCCGGCACGCGGAGAGCCTGATCATCCTGTCCGGCTCGGCGCCGGGCCGCCGCTGGCGCAGGCCCGTGCCGGTCGCGGACGTCGTCGCCTCGGCGGTGAGCGAGATCGAGGACTACTCGCGCGTGGTGGTGCCGCCGATGCCCGAGGTCGGCGTCGCGGCGGACGCGGTCGCCGACGTCGTCCACCTCGTCGCCGAACTCCTGGAGAACGCCACGGCGTTCTCGCCGCCGCACACCCAGGTCACCCTGCGCCCCGGACGGGTCGGCAGCGGCTTCGTGCTGGAGATCGACGACCGCGGGCTCGGCCTCGACGCCGAGCAGCGCGCGGAGGCGCACCGCACCCTCACCGACGCCGACGCCTTCGACCCCACCCGGCACGACCGGCTCGGCCTGTACGTCGTCGGCCGCCTCGCCGCCCGGCACGGCATCGAGGTGAACCTGCGGGACTCGCCGTACGGCGGTACCACCGCGGTGGTGCTGCTCCCGGAAGGGGTGCTGGCGGAGGTGGAGCCGGCCGGGGCACCGTCCGCCCGGGCCGGGGGACGGGACCCGGTGGCACACCGGCCGGCCCCGGCGGAGCTGCAGAGTCCGGCCGAGCTGCCGAGTCCGGCCGAGCGGACCGCGCCGGTGCTGGAGCTGCCCACCAGGAGGCGAGCCACATCACGGCCCGCGATCGCGCCCGGACCTTCAGCGCACGAGCCCCGCACGCCGGACGAGCCCCGCACGCCGGACGCGCCTGGCCCGGAGCCGGCGCCCGGACCGGAGTCGGCCCTCGGCCCGGCGTCGACCCCCGGCCCGGAGCCCGCCCCCGCCCTGCCCACCCGCACCCGCCAGGCCTCCCTCGTCCGCGAGCTGCGCGACGATCCGCCGCCCCGCGACGCGGAACCCGGGCGGGAGGTCGACGCCGACGAGATGCGGGCGATCTTCGGAGCCTTCCAACGGGGCCTGGACCGAGGCCGCAAGGGCCTGCCGGCCACCCCATACACGGACGACGCGAACACCGACGCCGACGAAGGGACGGACACCGACCATGCACGGTGACGACGAGACCCCCGAGAACCCCGAGAACCCCGCCCCGCCCGTCGGAACGCCCGGCACGGATCTCGGCTGGCTGCTGGACGACCTCGTGGATCGGACCGACCACGTCCGCCAGGCGGTGCTGCTGACCGCCGACGGCCTGGCGCTCAGCTGCTCGCAGGGCATGCGCCGACGCGACATCGAGCACCTGGCCGCCGTCTGCTCCGGCTTCCACGGCCTCGCCCGCTCCGTGGGGGAGCGGTTCGAGGCGGGGCAGGTGCGGCAGACCATGGTCATGCTGGAGGACGCCTACCTCTTCATCACCCCGGCCGGGAACGGCAGCCGCCTCGCCGTGCTGAGCGAGGCGCGGACCGACGTGGGCCAGCTCGCCCACGAGATGGCCCTGCTCGTCCGCCGCCTCGGCCGCCATCTGGACGCCGCCACCCGCTCGGCCCCCTGATCCCGCGGTGAGCGACGAGCACTGGTACGAGGACGAGACCGGGTCGATGGTCCGTCCGTACACCGTGACCCGGGGCCGCACCCGGCCCTCGGACCGGCACACCATCGACCTGATGTCCCGGGTCACGGCCCTGGAGCCGGACGGCGCGGCGCACCCGGCACTCGACCACGCCCGCGCCGCTCTGCTCGACCTGATCCGCCGCGGCGCACGCCCGGTGGCCGAGCTGGCCGCGGACGCCGACCTGCCCCTGACCGTCGTCCGGGTCCTGCTCGGCGACCTGGCCGAGGCCGGTCTGATCCGCATCGACGAGCCCCGCCGCCTGCCGGTCAGCGGTCCGGCCGCCGATCCGGGGCTGCTGCGGGAGATCGTGGCGCGGCTGAAGGAGCTGTAGCCGCCGCGCCGACGAGTTCGGCCAGCATGCCGGCGGTCTCCCGGTCCGCCGGCAGGAAGGCCTCGAGGCGCAGCTCGGCCACCGTGACGTCGGTCGCCGTGCCGAAGTGCGTGAGCGTGGTGATCAGCGTCAGCTCGCGGTCGTCGTCCGGACCGGGCGCCCGCAGCCGCAGCGGCACGGCGAAGCCCAGGTGGTCCGGCGACTCGCGGGGCCGCGCCGGAGCCAGTTCGGTGAGGCCGGCCGCCAGCCGCCGCAGCCGGTCGTCCGGGTTGCGCACGCTCTCGGCCCGGACCGCGTCGATGATGTGCCACGCCCACTGCTCGAGGTTGACGATGCGGGGCGCCAGGCCCTGCGGATGCAGCAGCACCCGGGGGACGCTCACCGGCGGGACGAGCAGGTGCGGGGCCACGCCGGCGACGAGCGCATGGAAGGCCGCGTTGGCCGAGACGAGGTCGCCGTACCGGTCGACGACCACTGCCGGGTACGGCAGATGGCCCTCCAGGATCCGTTCGAGCGCGGTACGGACCGGTTCGAGCCGCGGGTCGTCCAGGCTGCTCCGCGGGTACGCAGGGGCGAAGCCGGCCGCGAGCAGCAGTTCGTTGCGTTCGCGGATCGGCACCTCGAGGGACTCGGCCAGCCGGATGATCATCGACCGGCCGGGAGCCGACCGGCCGCTCTCGATGAAGCTGACGTGCCGCTGCGTGGTTCCGGCCCGCGTGGCCAGCTCCAGCTGGCTGACCCGCCGCCGGGTGCGCCAGTCGCGCAACGCGCCGGCGAGGGGCCCTGTGGTCGTTTCACCGATCATGCCTCCTGTTTAGCCCGCCCGGCGGCGGCCGGGCGATACCCCGCGGGGAATTGCCGCCGGTACGCCCGGCGCAGCAGGGTCGTGGCCGTACACCGGACCTGCGCAACCGAGGGGAACGACCATGTCCGACACCGGCATCAGCCGCCTCACCGAGAAGTACGTCGCCGTCTGGAACGAGCCCGACGCGGAGCGGCGCCGCACCGCGATCCGTGAGCTGTGGTCCGACGACGCGGTCCATGTGCTGCAGCCGCCCAAGGAACTGGCGGAGGCCGCCGAGGGACTGGGCTTCGACCGGCTCGCCCTGGAGGCACGCGGCCACGACGCGCTGGAGTTCCGGGTGACGCGCGCCCACGAGGAGTTCGTCGCGCCCGGCACCTTCGTCTTCCGCTCGCGCGACGACGCCGACCGGCTCCACGACGTCGTGAAGTTCCACTGGGAGATGACGCCCAGGGACGGCGGCGAGCCCGCCGGGGTGGGCCTGGAGGTCCTCGTGCTCGGCCCCGACGGCCGGATCGTCGGCGACTACCAGTTCATCGAGGGGTGACCGGCGGTGATCCCCTCCACCGTACGCAGCTATCAGCTCGGCGCCGGCGGCGGCCTGGACGGCCTCTCGCTGCGCACGCACGAGCCACGCACCCCCGGCCCCGGCGAGGTCGCGGTCGCCGTCCGCGCCGTCTCGCTCAGCTTCCGCGAGCTGCTGGTGCTGCGCGGGACGTACGTGCTGCCCGTGAAGCCGGACGTCGTGCCGGTCTCGGACGGGGCCGGCGAGGTCGTCGCCGTCGGGCCGGACGTCCACCGGGTGCGGCCCGGCGACCGTGTCGCCTCCACCGTGTTCCCGCACTGGCTGGACGGGCCGCTGGAACCGGACCGCCTGCCGCAGCTCGGCGGCACCCTCGACGGAATGCTGACCGAGCTGGCGATCCTCCCCGAGGACGCCCTCGTCCACGTCCCCGGCCATCTCTCCTACGCCGAGGCGGCGACGCTGCCCTGCGCCGCCGTCACGGCGTGGAACGCGCTGACCGGCGACGGCCGCGGAGTGCGCAGCGGACAGACCGTGCTGACCACCGGCTCCGGCGGGGTGTCGCTGTTCACGCTGCAGTTCGCGACACTCCTGGGCGCGCGGGTGATCGCCACGACCGGCAGCCCGGCCAAGAAGGCGCGCCTGCGCGAACTGGGGGCCGTCGAGGTCGTCGACCACCGCGAGGTCCCGGACTGGCACGGCGCCGTCCGGGAACTGACCGGCGGGCGGGGTGTCGACCGTGTCGTCGACACCGCCGGGACGCTGGACCAGTCGCTGAGGTCGGTCGCCGTCGACGGGCATGTCGCCCTCGTCGGGTCCGTCTCCGGCGACTGGTCCCCGATCGATCCCCGGCTGCTGTTCGGTGCGGCCGCCACCGTCCGGGCGGTGGCCGTGGGCAGCCGCGCCCAGTTCACCGCCATGAACGACACCATCGCCGCGCACCGGCTGCGACCGGTGGTCGACCGGGTCTTCCCCTTCGAGGAGGCCGCCGACGCCTACCGCTACTACGAGTCGGCGAGCCCCCTCGGAAAGGTGGTCATCGGCGTCGGATGACCCTCACAGCGCCGGGTTCCACGGGACGACCTCGAAGTCGCCCGTGCCCTGATTCACCTTCTCGAAGGGAGCCGACGAGACGCACGGCGGCAGGTCCTTGGTGTCCACGGGGCTGCCGACCCCGGCCCAGCTGTAGCCCAGCCGGTCGTGCCGGCCGAGGTCGTGGACCGTGACACCGACCCGCTTGCCCTTGGCCCCCGGCAGGTCCGAGGCCGTGATCACGCCGGAGACGACGGCGACCTTCCCGCCGGTGACCAGGCAGTCCACCTTCGCCTTGGCCCAGGCGCCGTTCCCGTGCAGGTAGTGACTGAACTCGAACGTTCCGGTGGCCTTGCGCGGATTCATGTTGTCCTTCGGCGCCAGATGCGCGTCGAAGGAGAAGGTGATGTCGTCCCCGGCCGACCGGTACAGCTTGGCCGTGCCGGTGAGCGCGGCGGCCTCACGCTGGGGATGATGCGCCCCGGCTCCCGAGGCCATTGCCGCGCCCGCCGTCCCGGCGGTGATCAGCAGGGCGGCGGCACAGGTGATGGCGGCGATCCTCGTACGACGCTGCATGACGGTCCTTTCCGCAGGTCAAGCGTGTGAACTGAACGCTCACCACTCTCCCGGCGACGGGCCCTCGGCACATCGCTCCGCAGGCGGCATCCCGCCTCCCCCGTCCGGCGGGGAAGCCCCGCCGCGACCTGCGCCTCCGGGCGGAGGGGAGCCCCGCCCCGGGGCGCGCAACGAATCGCCGCCCGACCCCCCTGTCACGCAACAATCCGCGCACCGGCGCGCAACGGCTCCCGCTTGTCCGGCCGAGCGCGGCGACCGTACCTTTTTTGTGGCCCCAAAACCCCCCTTTCCGGTGAGGAACCCCGCATGCGCACCGCACTGCTCCAGAGCTCCGGCCGCCCCGGCTCGGTCGCCGAGAACCTCAAGGTCCTCGACGAGGCCGCGGGCCGCGCCGCCGCCGCGGGTGCCGCGCTGCTGGCCGCTCCGGAGATGTTCCTCACCGGCTACGCGATCGGCGACGCCGTCGGCCGCCTCGCCGAGCCCGCCGACGGCGACTCCGCCGACGCGATCGCCGAGATCGCCACCCGGCACGGCCTGGCCATCGCCTACGGCTATCCGGAGCGGGACGGCGAGACCGTCTACAACTCCGCGCAGCTGATCTCCGCCGACGGCACCCGGCTCGCGAACTACCGCAAGACCCATCTGTTCGGCTGCTTCGAGCGCGACCACTTCACACCGGGCGAGCAGCCGGTCGTCCGGGCCGAGCTGAACGGCCTGACCGTCGGCATGATGATCTGCTACGACGTCGAGTTCCCGGAGAACGTCCGCGCCCACGCGCTGGCCGGCACCGACCTGCTGATCGTGCCGACCGCGCAGATGCACCCCTTCCAGTTCGTCGCCGAGTCCCTCGTGCCGGTGCGGGCCTGGGAGAACCAGATGTACGTCGCGTACGTCAACCGGGTCGGCCCCGAGGGCGAGTTCGAGTTCGTCGGACTGTCCGTCCTCGCGGGCCCCGACGGCATCGCCCGCACCCGCGCCGGCCGCGGCGAGGAGCTGGTGTTCGCCGACGCCGACCCCGGTTTCCTGGCCGCCTCCCGCGAGGCCAACCCGTATCTGCAGGACCGCCGACCCGGCCTGTACGGATCCCTGGTCTGACCTCCCTCCCCGCCTGACCCCCGCCCCAGCCCTCCCCGCCTCACCCCCCGCGCAAGGAGTCCGTACCCCATGACGTCCACGGTGCCCAACGCCGTCGAGCACGCCGACGAGCAGCAGCCGCCGATCACCATGTTCGGCCCGGACTTCCCCTACGCCTACGACGACTTCCTCGCCCACCCGGCGGGGCTCGGCCAGATCCCGGCGACCGAGCACGGCACCGAGGTCGCCGTCATCGGCGGCGGCCTGTCCGGCATCGTGGCCGCCTACGAGCTGATGAAGATGGGCCTCAAGCCCGTCGTCTACGAGGCCGACCAGATCGGCGGCCGGCTGCGCACCGTCGGCTTCGAGGGCTGCGACGATTCGCTGACCGCCGAGATGGGCGCGATGCGCTTCCCGCCGTCCTCCACGGCCCTCCAGCACTACATCGACATGGTGGGCCTGGAGACCACGCCCTTCCCGAACCCGCTGGCCGAGGGCACCCCGTCCACCGTCGTGGACCTCAAGGGCGAGTCGCACTACGCCGAGACCGTCGACGACCTGCCCCAGGTGTACCGGGACGTCGCCGAGGCCTGGAACAAGTGCCTCGACGAGGGCGCCGACTTCTCCGACATGAACCGCGCCATGCGCGAGCGCGACGTCCCGCGCATCCGCGAGATCTGGGCGAAGCTGGTCGAGAAGCTCGACAACCAGACCTTCTACGGCTTCCTCTGCGACTCCGAGGCCTTCAAGTCCTTCCGGCACCGCGAGATCTTCGGCCAGGTCGGCTTCGGTACCGGCGGCTGGGACACCGACTTCCCGAACTCCATCCTGGAGATCCTGCGGGTCGTCTACACCGAGGCCGACGACCACCACCGCGGCATCGTCGGCGGCTCCCAGCAGCTGCCGCTGCGCATGTGGGAGCGCGAGCCCGAGAAGATCGTCCACTGGCCCTACGGCACCTCGCTGAAGTCCCTGCACATGGACGGCGAGCCGAAGCCGGCCGTGACCCGGCTGCACCGCACCGCGGGCAACCAGATCACGGTGACGGACGCGGGCGGCGACATCCGCACCTACAAGGCGGCCATCTTCACCGCACAGTCCTGGATGCTGCTGTCCAAGATCGCCTGCGACGACTCGCTCTTCCCGATCGACCACTGGACCGCGATCGAGCGCACCCACTACATGGAGTCCTCGAAGCTCTTCGTGCCCGTGGACCGGCCGTTCTGGCTGGACAAGGACGAGGAGACGGGCCGGGACGTCATGTCGATGACGCTCACCGACCGCATGACCCGCGGCACCTACCTGCTGGACGACGGCCCGGACAAGCCCGCCGTGATCTGCCTGTCCTACACCTGGTGCGACGACAGCCTGAAGTGGCTGCCGCTGTCCGCGAACGAGCGGATGGAGGTCATGCTGAAGTCGCTCGGCGAGATCTACCCGAAGGTCGACATCCGGAAGCACATCATCGGCAACCCGGTGACCGTCTCCTGGGAGAACGAGCCCTACTTCATGGGCGCGTTCAAGGCCAACCTGCCCGGGCACTACCGCTACCAGCGGCGCCTGTTCACGCACTTCATGCAGGACCGGCTGCCCGAGGACAAGCGGGGCATCTTCCTCGCCGGCGACGACATCTCCTGGACGGCCGGCTGGGCCGAGGGCGCGATCCAGACCGCGCTGAACGCGGTCTGGGGCGTCATGCACCACTTCGGCGGCGAGACCGACGCGGCCAACCCGGGCCCGGGTGACGTCTACGACGAGATCGCCCCGGTGGAGCTTCCCGAGGACTGACCGGGAAATCGGACCGAGGGGGGGGGGGGGGGGGGGGGGGGGGGGGGGGGGGGGGGGGGCGGGGGGGGGGGGGGGGGGGGGGGGGGGGGGGGGGGGTGGTGGTGG
>NZ_JBWKFN010000029.1:0-87088 GCF_056434245.1 Streptomyces sp. NPDC044064 | reverse complement strand
CAAGAAGATCGCACCGCCTTCTTCCCGGGGTCACTTCGGCGAGGGGTTCCCCCGGGGGGGGTTTTCGGGGAACGGACGGGAAAACGAGAGCGGGGGGGGGGGGCCCGCCCCCCCCCCCCCCCCCCCCGCGCCTTCTCAAACAGCTCGGCGGCGACGTCCTTGAGCTCCTGCGCGTCCCGCGCGGTGCCCTGGAGATCGACGAGAATCTCCTCCAGACCGATCTGCGCGTGCGCCACCAGGTCCTCGACGATCTGATCGACGTCGCCCTGGAAGGGGCGGCGGTCCGCGCCCTCGTACGCCTTGGGCAGGCGGGCACAGTTCACCCGCAGCACCGTCTGGATCGGTTCCTTCCGGCCGCGCTCGGCCGCCAGGTCCTGCAACTGCCGCCACTGTCCGGCGATCTGCTCCACACCCGTCCCCACCGGAAGCCAGCCGTCGGCGTGATCGACGAGCCGGGTCAGCGCCTTCTTGTTGCTCGCGGCCAGGAGGATGGGGATCGGCCGCGCGGGCTTGGGCCCGACCACGGCGGAATCGATCCTGGTGATACGGCCGTCGTAGCGGACCGGGTCCGGGCCCCACACCGCCCGGCACACCTCGATGATCTCGTCGAGCACCTTGCCGCGCTCCGCGATCGGCCGGACGCCGGCGGCGGCGTACTCGTCCAGCGACCAGCCGGTGCCGAAGCCCGCGATCACCCGGCCGCCGCTCGCCGCGTCCAGCGAGGCGAGGGCCTTGGCGAGCTGGAACGGGATGTGCAGCGGAGCGACCAGCACGCTGGAGCCGAGCCGGGCCCGCTCGGTGGCCGCGGCCGCCAGGGTGAGGGTGACCAGCGGGTCCGCCACGTTCCGGTACTCGTCGGGCCAGGGCAGGCCCTCGACGCCGTACAGGCCCTGGACGGCGGGCTCCGGGAAGAGGGCTCGCTCGAAGACCCACAGGCTGTCGTAACCGGTCTCCTCGGCGGCGCGCGCCACGTCGGGCACGTCCTTGCCGATGGAGTACTGCCGCATCTGGGGAAGACTCAGGCCGAGCCGGGTCGCCATACCGCTGCTCCTCTGCGCTGGGTGTTGAACCGTCAACGTACGGCGATGTCACAGCAGTTCCACAGGAGGCTCGCCCATCGGCCGGATCCGGCCAGGTCAGTCGGCCAGCGGGGTGAGCAGCATGCGGCCCGCGAAGCCGACCGCCGCGTCGAGGCGTTCGGTGAACTCCCCGGCGACGTCCTCGCAGCGGCGCAGTGCCCACAGGGCCCGGGCGGCCGCCCAGGTCGCGTCCCGCGCCCGCTCCAGGCTCCAGGAGCCCAGCAGATGGGTGATCGGGTCGGCGATCTGCAGCAGGTCGGGACCCGGCATCAGATCCTCGCGGATGCGCTCCTCCAGCGAGACGAGGAGGTCGCCCACACGCTCGAACTCGTCCTCCAGATCGGCTGGTTCGCAGCGGAGCGTACGACAGGTGTCCACCACGGCCAGCGCCAGATCGTGCCCGATGTGCGCGTTGATGCCCGCGAGCGCGAACTGCAGCGGCCGTACCCCGGGATGGCGGCGGAACTGGAACAGGGGCCGCCAGCAGGCGGGTGGACGGCGGTCCCGCTCCACCGCGTCGACCGCCGCCAGATACCGCTCGGCGAACCGCACGTCCAGCGCGGACGCCGCCCGCCGGTCCGCGAACTCCCCGGCGTCCAGGCGCCGGTCGACCTCCTCGGTGACGGCGAGGTAGACGCGGTTGAACACGGCGACCCCGTCCCGCTCGGGCAACTCCGCGTCGAGGACGCGCATCCGCGCGATCACGGCGTCGACAGGCGTGCTGAGGTGTTCCGACTGCGCCATGGGGGAAGGGTCCCAGCCCTGCCCCGCCCCGCGCACCGGCCGCCCCGAGGCTTCGCCGGAACGGGGGAACGCGGGGCGGGGGAGGAGCGGGGGCGGCACCCGCCGAAAGCGCGGGAGCGGCAGCGCACTTGGGGAGGGGAAGGGAGAGCGTGTCAGGCTTACGTACCCGGCGGCTGGCCGCGCGCCGGGCCCGGCGCAGGCGGGCCCGCAGGCGGGCGGCGATGGTCGCGGTGGCCTCGGTGGTGACCCTGGTGGGCACGGTGACCGGGATGATCTCGGCGCTGGACCACGGCCGGGGCTCCGACCGGGCCCGGCCCGCGGTGGCCCGCACCCGGAGCGCCGTGCCCCGGCCCGCCCTCCCCGCGCCGTCGCCCTCCCCGTCGAGTACCAGGCGGAGTCCCACGGCCGAGTCCGAGCAGCCGCAGCCGCCGGCCACCGGCCCCACCCCGACCCGCACCGGGAGAAAGCAGCGGAGCGACCCCGTGACCCCCCCTCTCTACCGCCACCCCGACTCCCAGGTGCTGGACTGGGTGCGCGCCCACCCCGACGACCCGCGCACCGCCCTCATCGCGTCCCGGATCGCCGGCCGGCCGGCCGCGGTGTGGTTCGCCGAGTACGGCCCGGACACCATCGCCGCCCGGGTGCGTGCGGTCACCGCGGGCGCGGCGGCGCAGGGCCGGGTCCCGGTGCTCGTGCCGTACGCGATCCCCGACCGCGACTGCGGCGGCGCCTCCCGGGGCGGGGCGCCGGACCTCGCGGCCTACGACGGCTGGATCGACGCCTTCGCCCGGGGGCTCGGCTCCGGCGAGGTGATCGTGATCCTGGAGCCGGACTCGATCGCCCAGTCCGGCTGTCTCCCGGACGCGGAGCGGACCGCCCGGTTCGCCTCGCTGGCCCGCGCGGGCCGGGCCCTGAAGGCCGCGAACCCGCGCGCGCGGGTCTACTACGACGCCGGCCACTCCGGCTGGAACCCGCCCGCCGAGCAGGCCGCCCTCCTGAGACGGGCGGGAGCCGTCGCCTCCGACGGCATCTTCAGCAACGTCTCCAACTTCCGCACCACGACCGATGAGATCGCCTACGACCGTCGGGTCCTCGACGCCCTCGGCGGACCGGCGAGCCTCGGCGCGGTCGTCGACACCAGCCGCAACGGCAACGGGGCGCCGCCCGACGGCCAGTGGTGCGACCCGGCCGGCCGCAGGATCGGCCGGGCACCGACCCTGACCACGGGCGAGGACCGCATCGACGCCTACCTGTGGGTGAAGCTGCCCGGGGAGTCCGACGGCTGCCGGGGCGCGGCCGGGACGTTCACGCCGTCGTACGCCTACGACTTGGCGCGCTGACCGTCCTCGTCCCCCTCGTCGTACGTGGACGTGCCCTCGTCCAGCAGGGGCTCCTGCGGCTTGAGGTGGGCGGGCGCGAAGGCGCCCAGGACGTGGTAGCCGGTGATGACGACCAGCGTGCCCAGCGCGATCCCGCTCAGGGTGAAGTTCTCGCCGAATTTCATGGAGACGTTGCCGACGCCGATGATGATGCCCGCGGCCGCCGGGACCAGGTTCAGCGGATTGCGCAGGTCCACCTCGGCGTTGATCCAGATCTGCGCGCCGAGCAGGCCGATCATGCCGTACAGGATGACGGTGATGCCGCCGAGGACACCGCCCGGGATCGCGGCCACGACCGCTCCGAACTTCGGGCAGACGCCGAACAGCAGCGCGAAGCCGGCGGCGGCCCAGTAGGCGGCCGTCGAGTAGACGCGGGTCGCGGCCATGACGCCGATGTTCTCGGAGTACGTGGTGTTGGGCGGACCGCCGACCGCGGTGGACAGCATGGAGCCGACGCCGTCGGCCGAGATCGCCGTACCGAGCTGGTCGTCCAGACGGGTGCCGGTCATCTCGCCGACCGCCTTGACGTGCCCGGCGTTCTCCGCGACCAGCGCGATGACGACGGGCAGCGCGACCAGGATCGCCGACCACTGGAAGGACGGCCCGTGGAAGGCGGGCAGCCCGATCCAGTCGGCCTTGGAGACGCCGGAGAGGTCGAGCCGCCAGTGGTCGGTGACCTTGCCGCTCGCGTCCACCGAGTGGATCTTCCCGAAGACCCGGTCGAAGGCCCAGGAGATGCCGTACCCGAAGACCAGGCCCAGGAAGATCGCGATACGTGACCAGAAACCACGCAGACAGACGACGGCCAGACCGGTGAAGAACATCACCAGCAGCGCCGTCCACTGGTCCTGCGGCCAGTACGTGGAGGCGGTCACCGGGGCCAGGTTGAAGCCGATCAGCATGACCACCGCGCCGGTGACGATCGGCGGCATGACCACATGGATGATGTGCGCCCCGAAGCGCTGCACCGCGAGACCCACGAGGAACAGCGCGGCACCGACCACGAAGACCGCGCCGGTCACCGTGGCGCTCGTACCGCCCTGCGCGCGGATGACGGCGGCCACGCCCACGAACGACAGGGAACAGCCCAGATAGCTCGGCACCCGGCCACGGGTGGCGAGCAGGAAGATCACGGTCGCCACGCCCGACATCATGATCGCCAGGTTCGGGTCGAGGCCCATGAGGACGGGTGCCACGAAGGACGCCCCGAACATCGCCACGACGTGCTGGGCGCCGAGGCCCACCGTGCGCGGCCAGGAGAGCCGTTCGTCGGGGCGTACCACCGCTCCGGGTGCGGGCGTGCGCCCGTCACCGTGCAGTTTCCAGCGCACGCCGAGGTCCATGGTGGGGTTTCGCTTTCTCTGTACGTGAAGACGGTCCGGACCATTGTCACGGTTACCTGGCCGCTCTACGCTCGCACGGTCCTACTCATGAACTACGTTCACATACCTGATCAACCTGATGCATGATGATCGGAGTGCTCGATGAGTGGAAGATCCCGTGCGACCGTGCTGCTGGCCGCCGTGGTGACCTTCGCTGCCGTGCTCGTCCCCACCGCCCACGCGGCACCCGAGGCCCCTCGGACGGCCGTCCTGGACGGCACCCGCCTCCAGCAGACCCGGACCCGTGCGGACCACGACCCCCGGCTCCGGCGCGCGCTCGCGGACCTGACCGCCCGCGCGGACGCCTGGCTCGGCCAGGGCCCCTGGACGGTCGTCGACAAGCCGAGGCCCGCCCCCGGCGGCGACGTCCACGAGTACCTGAGCCAGGCCCCCTACTGGTGGCCCACGACGGCCCCCACCTCCGACAACCCCTGGGGCTGCCCGTACGTCCAGCGCGACGGCCGGCGCAATCCCGAGGTGGACAGCGGCACCGACCGCCAGGACGTGGAGAAGGTCTTCGACTCCGCCTACGACCTCTCGCTCGCCTGGTACTACACCGGCAGGCGGAGCTACGCCGAGAAGGCCGGGCAGATCCTGCGCACCTGGTTCCTCGCCCCGGCCACCCGGATGAACCCCGACCTGGACCACGCCCAGTTCATCCCCTGCAAGTACGACGGCCGGGCCATCGGCATCATCGACTTCTCGCAGTCGTACACGAGCGTGCTGGACGCCCAGGCGATCCTCGCCACCGGTGCCCCCGGCTGGAGCGCAGGGGACCGCACCGCGATGGGCAAGTGGAACACCGACTTCCTCGGCTGGCTGAAGAACAGCGACTTCGGCAGGCAGGAGGGAGCGGCCGCCAACAACCACGGCACCTTCTACGACATGCTGCTCGCCGCCCTGGCCTGCGCCACCGGCGACACGGACCTGGCCCGGCGGACCGTGCTCGACGCGCGCGCCAGGCGGATCGACCCGCAGATCGCCGCCGACGGCAGTCAGCCGCAAGAACTGGCCCGCACCCGCAGCTGGCACTACTCGGCCTTCGATCTCGTCGCCTACACCCGCCTCGCCGCCATCGGCCGGCACGTGGGCGTGAACCTCTGGTCCTATCGGGGGCCGGACGGGCAGAGCCTGTTCAAGGCGGTGGACTATCTGCTGCCGGCCGCGACCGGTGCCGCCGCCTGGCCGCACCCCGAGCTGGAGTTCTCCCGCTACGCCGCGAGCGACGTCGTCCACGCGGCGGCGGACGCCGGTGACGCGGCGGCGAAGGCCGCCGTGCCCGAACTCCAGGCGCCTCCAGGCGGTGACCTGTGGGCGCTGCGGCCCGCCGCCGAGCAGCTGGACTCGATAGCGGGCTGACCGGGTCCGGCCAGGTCCCGTCCCGACCGGGGCTCCTGAGCGGTCGCTTAGTATGTGGTGTCCCCACCGCCACGTACCGCACGTTCAGGAGCCCCTCCCGTGACCGCCGAAGCCCCGATCGCCCCTGCCGTCGCACATGGCCGGCTGATCCCCGTCACCGTCCACTTCGACGACCTGGACGCGCTCGGGCTGCTCCACAACGCCCGCTATCCGCTGATGGTGGAGCGCGCCTGGGCCGAGCTGTGGAACGAGTGCGGCATCCGGTTCGACGGCGACTGGGTGGCCGCCGGTGATGCCTGCAACGCCGTCCGTGAACTGCGGATCAGCTACGAGGCGCCCGTGACCCGCCCCGGCGGCTACGCCGTCCACCTCTGGCTGGAACGGCTCGGCACCACCGGCCTGACCTACGGCTTCCGCTTCTGCTCGGCCGACGGCGCGCAGACGTACGCGCAGGGCGCCCGGGTCCTCGTCCGGCTGGACGCGACGACCCTGCGCCCCGCGCCGTGGAGCGACTCCTTCAGGGCCGCGGCTCGGGAACTGCTGCGGCCTGCGGACTGACCTGCGCGCGCCCGGCGCGCCCGGCGGTGCGCAGCACCCCCGCGAACACGGCGAGCCCGCAGGCCAGCACGGTCACCACACAGAACGAGACCACCAGGCTGGTCGCCTGCGCCACCCCGCCGATCAGGCTGGGCGCGATCAGCCCCGAGGTGTAGGTGATGGTGGCCACGCCCGCTATCGCCTGGCTGGGGTTGGGGCCCGCGTGACCGGCGGCCGCGAAGCACAGCGGCACGACCACGGCGATCCCGAGCCCCATCAGCGCGAACCCGGCCATCGCCACCGCGGGATGCCCCGCGACGACGATCAGCAGGCCGCCGAGACCGGCCAGGACCCCGCCGGCCCGGACGGTGCGGACCGCTCCGAAGCGGTTCACCACCGAGTCCCCGGCGATCCTCGCCACCGCCATCGTGAGCATGAACCCGGTCGTCGACGCCGCCGCCAGACCGGCCGAGGTGTCCAGCCGGTCCCGCAGGAACACCGCCGACCAGTCCAGGCTCGCCCCCTCCGCGAACACCGCACAGAAGCCGACCGCGCCGATCAGCAGGGCGGAGCGGGGCGGCAGTGCGAACCGCGGCGGCGGCTCCTCGTCCTCGGCGGGCTGCAGGTCGAGCACCCATCCGCAGGCCAGCAGGCCGAACAGGGTGAGGACGGCGGCGGCCGGCACGAAATGCAGGCGCGCGTCCGAACCCAGGTGGGCGGCGAGCGTACCGGCGGCCGAGCCGAGGAGCGCGCCCGCGCTCCACATGCCGTGCAGTCCGGACATGATCGACTTCTCGAGCAGCCGCTCCACCTCGACACCCAGCGCGTTCATCGCCACGTCGGCCATGCCTGCGGTCGCCCCGTAGGCGAACATCGCCAGGCACAGCGTGTACAGGTTCGGCGCGAAGGACGGCAGGACCAGCGACAGCGTCCACAGTGTCATCAGCCCGCGCAGCGCCGTACGGCTGCCGAAGCGGTGGCTGATCCGGCCCGCCAGCGGCATCGCGCACGAGGCGCCGAACGCCGTGAACGCGAGTGCGAATCCGAGCTGTCCCGCGCTCAGTGCGGCATGGTCCTGGATCCACGGCACGCGGGTCGCGAAGGAGCCGGTCACGGCGCCGTGCACGGCGAACACGGCGGCCACGGCATACCGGGCGCGCCTGACCTCGTCTCGCGTGTACCCCACGTCACCCATGTTCCAGCCCCTCCCCGGGAGTTCCCCACCGTGCCCTCGCGGCGTCGCCGTAAACTATCAGGGACCCTGCCTGATAGATAGTGAGCAGTGCGGCCGCCCGCGTCTGGGAGGATTCCGGTCATGCCCGCATCACCCAGCACAGCCCGGGCCATCAACGACCGGCTCGCCCTGCGCCTGTTGCAGCAGGAAGGCCCGCTGACGGCAGGGCAGTTGAAGCAGCTGACCGGACTGTCCCGGCCGACCGTCGCCGACCTCGTCGAACGGCTCGCCGCCTCCGGTCTGATCACGGTGGTCGGCGAGTCCGGCGAGCAGCGCCGGGGCCCCAATGCCCGGCTCTACGGCATCGTCGCCGACCGCGCCCACCTGGCCGCGCTCGACGTCCGCACTGGGGGCGTCTTCGTGCTGGTCTCCGACCTCGTCGGGCGGGTGCTGGCCGAGGCGGCCGTGCCGATCGGCGGGGACACCGGGACCGGGCCCGCCGTGGAGCAGGTGGTGGCGGCGGTGGAGCGCACCGCGAAGGAGGCCGGCGCCGACCGGCTGCACACCGTCGGCATCGGGGCACCCGGCCTCGTCGACCCCGCCACCGGCGACCTGCGCGACTCCGGCGGCCTGCCCGCCTGGCACCGGCGCCTGGCCGCGGCCCTGCAGGAACGGCTGCCCGAGGCCCGGGTCACCGTGGAGAACGAGACCAACCTGGCCGCCCTGGCCGAGCAGCGCGAGGGCGCCGCCCGCGACCGGGACACCTTCGTCCTGCTCTGGCTGGGCCATGGCGTCGGCGCCGCGGTCGTCCTGGACGGCGTCCTCCGCCGCGGCGCCTCCGGCGGCACGGGCGAGATCGGCTTCCTGCCGGTCCCGGGGACGACCGCACTGCCCTCGGCGACGGACTGCGACGGCGGCTACCACTCGCTGGCCGGAGCGGCGGCGGTCGGCGCACTGGCCCGGGAGTACGGCCTGCCGAGGGCGGAGCCGGTGGACGGGCCCGGTGTCGCGGTCGTGGTGCGTGAGGCGGTCGCCGAGGTGAGCGGCCCGCCCGGCGGGGGTTCCGGCCCCGCCGACCGCTTCCTCGACGCGCTCGCCCACCGGGTCGCCATCGGGGCCGCCTCCGTCGCCTCCATCCTCGACCCCGGGTGCGTGGTCCTGGGCGGAGAGGTCGGGCAGGCCGGGGGAGCGGTGCTCGCCGCGCGCGTGGCGGACCGGCTCCGCCGTATGTCACCGCTGGCCACCGAGGTGCGGGCCGGCAGTCTCGGCGGCGCCGCGGTCCTGCGCGGTGCCCTGCTGACGGCCCGGGACCGGGCCCAGGACGAACTGTTCGCACCGGCGGAGCGCCAGGGTCCGCCCTAGAGCCGGTCGTCAGGGCAGCCGGCGGAGCGTTGCTCCTGCCGGGACGTCACTGTCCGAAGCGCCGGGCCAGATACTCCTCGAACGTCCCCTTGCCCACCGCCTGCTCCGGTGCCAGATGGCCGCCCGAGCGGAAGGCGCGGTACGTCTTCCCGAACAGCGGTACGCCGAGCACCGGCCGGCGCCGCCCCGTCGCCCGGAGGCAGGCGCGGGCCAGCGAGTCGAACGTCCGCACCTCGGGACCGCCCATGTCCGGCACCCGGCCGGCCGGCGCCGCGAGCGCCAACTCCGCCAGGCGGTCGGCCACTTCGGCCACCTCCACCGGCTGGTCCGACACCCCGGCCGGCAGCAGCACGACGGGCGACTTGGCCAGTCCCCGGACAACCGTCACCACCAGATCGTGGAACTGTGTCGCCCGCAGCACGGTCCAGCCGAGCCCCGACTCCTCGATCCGCCGCTCCACCGCGAGCTTGGAGCGGTAGTAGCCGAACGGCACCCGGTCGACGCCGACGATGGAGATGTACACCAGGTGGCCCACCCCGGCCCGCCGGGCCGCCGCGATCAGGTGGTCCGCCGCCTGCTCGTCGCCGCCGCGCGGAGAGCTCGCGCAGTGCACGACCGTCTCCACGCCGTCCAGGGCCTCGTCCAGGCCGGGCCCGCCCTCGCGCAGGTCGACGGCGTACGGCCGGGTGTGCCGGCTGAGCACCCGCACCTCGTGCCCGTCCGCCCGCAGCCGCTCGGTGACGAGCCGTCCGAGCGTGCCGGTTCCGCCGGTCACCAGGATCGTGGTCATGCTGTTTCCGTCCCTCCGGACTCCGGGACGCCCCGGTCGGAGCGCCCTTCGTCAACTGAGACCGCGCAGCCCCCGGAAATGTGACAAGCGCCGGCGGATCCCGGCTACGGGCGGGTCAGCTGTCGCCGCACATACTCCAGCTTGTCCGGGTTCATCACGGCCCACACGCCCGCGACCAGCCCGTCCACCAGCTCGAACTCGACGATCCCGACCAGCGTGCCGCCCACCCACGAGGCCACCCCGATCGCGCCGTTGACCTCCACCACCGTGTACTCCGGGCCCACGGCGAAGCGTTGCGAGGCGCCCACCACGAAGCGGGCGACCTTCTCCCGGCCCTCGATCGGCCGCAGGGCCGCGGTGACCTTGCCGCCTCCGTCGCTCCACCAGGTCACGTCCGCCGCGAGCAGCTTCTCCAGGCCGGTGAGGTCACCCTCCCGGGCCGCCGTGAGGAACGACGTCACCAGCTCCTCCCGGCGCTCGGGAGCGGGCTCGAAGCGGGACTCCGTCGCGGCCACCCGGCCCACCGCCCGCCGGTACAGCTGACGGCAGTTGGCCTCGCTCAGGTCCAGGACGTCCGCGATCTCCCGGTGGCCGTACCCGAACGCCTCGCGCAGCACGTACACCGCGCGCTCGGTGGGCGTCAGCCGCTCCAGCAGCACCAGCATCGCCATCGAGACCTGCTCGCGCGCCTCGGCCGACTCCAGCGGCCCGAGCGAACCGTCGGAGGTGACCACCGGCTCCGGCAGCCACTCCCCGACGTACTCCTCACGGCGCGCCCGGGCCGAGGTCAGCCGGTTCAGGCACAGGTTGGTGACGGTCCTGGCGAGCCACGCCCCGAGATGCTCGATACCCACGCGGTCGACGCCGCTGAGCCGCAGATACGCGTCCTGCACCGCGTCCTCCGCCTCCTGTGCGGAGCCGAGCAGGCGGTAGGCCAGGCCGAACAGCCGGGGGCGGTGGGACTCGAACTCGTCGGCGAGCAGGGGCGTCGTCATGGACTCACCCTGTCAGAGGCATGGCGACCCGGCGGCGGGCAAGGGCCGTCGTCACCGCCACCGGGCCCGCCCGCACCCTAAAAGGACTAGACCAGTACGGTCAATGGGTCTGGACCAAGGTCAACCCCGGCTCTCCGCCAGGCAGTTGACCAGGCCGATTCCGGTGCGCAAGTCCAGCGACACATGCTGTGAGGGAGCCCACACCCTTCGTCTGTCTGGAAGGCGATCCGGCGTGGCACACTGGCCGTGTACCAGAAGCAGCGCACTCCGGGGTCGGTGAAAGTCCGAACCGGCGGTTACAGTCCGCGACCCGGTCGCTTCCAGCGGCCGGTTGACCAGGTGAAATTCCTGGACCGACGGTTAAAGTCCGGATGGGAGGCAGTGCGCGGCGGGCGGGCATGTTCGTGTGCGCGCCGCCGTATCTGGGCTCGTCCGTGTATGGGCGGGTCCCTTTTCGGCGTCGGCTGCGCTCACGGTGTTGCTCACCCGTACATTCTGTCGTCATCGACAGGCCCCGGAGTCCGTGCCCCAATGAGGCAGGAGGACCCGGGAAGTGTTCACCGGAATCGTCGAAGAGCTGGGTGAGGTCACCGCCGTCGAGAATCTCGGCGACTCCTCCCGTTTCCGGCTCCGTGGCCCCGTCGTGACCGAGGGCGCGCAGCACGGCGACTCCATCGCCGTGAACGGCGTCTGTCTCACCGTCGTGGAGCACGAGGGTGACGAGTTCACGGCCGACGTCATGGCCGAGACCCTGAAGCGTTCCAGCCTGGGCGTGCTCACCGTCGGCTCCCGGGTCAACCTCGAGCGTCCCACCGCCGTGGGCGCGCGCCTCGGCGGGCACATCGTGCAGGGCCACGTGGACGGCACCGGTCAGGTGCTGGCCCGCACGCCCTCCGAGAACTGGGAGATCGTCAGGATCTCGCTGCCCGCGGACCTCGCCCGCTACGTCGTCGAGAAGGGCTCCGTCACCGTCGACGGCATCAGCCTCACCGTGGTCGAGGCGGGCCCGGACTACTTCACCGTCAGCCTCATCCCGACCACCCTCGACCTGACCACGCTCGGCCACAAGCAGCCCGGCGACCCGGTCAACCTCGAGGTCGACGTCATCGCCAAGTACGTGGAGCGGCTGCTCGCGGCCGGTCAGGGGGCCGGCGAGTGAGCTGGCTGAACTCCGAGGCGTTCACCATGTTCGGCCAGCACATCATCTGGTCCGACATGGTCGGCAACATCCTGGGCCTCATCACCCTCGCCCTGGGCTGGCGCCGCTCCCTGTGGACCTGGCCGGTGCAGTTCCTGTCCGGTCTCGTCCTCCTCGCCGCCTTCTACGGCCACCTGACCGGCAGCGCCGGCAAGCAGGCCGTCGTCATGGCCGTCGCCCTGTACGGCTGGTGGCAGTGGCAGCGCAGCAAGGGCACGGCCGAGGACGGGCAGATCGTCCCCCGCTTCGCCACCTGGCGCGAGCGCGCGGCGATGCTCGCCGCGGCCGCCGCGGGCACCGTCGCGGTGGCCCTGCTGTTCACGGCCTACCCGAAGCTCTCCTGGGACCCCTGGCCGGACGCCTACATCTTCGTCGGCACCATCGTGGCCATGTACGCCCAGGCCAAGGGCATGGTCGAGTTCTGGTTCGCCTGGCTGCTCGTCGACCTCGTCGGCGTTCCCCTCAACTTCGCCAACGGCTACGCATTCTCCGGTTTCGTCTACGTCATCTACGGCGCGCTCGTCCTGTGGGGCATGCGCGACTGGTGGCTGCGCTCCCGCCGGACCGCGCAGCCGCTCCTGGAAGGAGCACCGGCATGACTACGGCACCCGTCCTCTACAGCCCGGACGACATCGAGGACTTCACGCTCGACCCGGTCGAGCAGGCCATCGCCGACATCGCCGCCGGCCGCCCGATCGTGGTCGTCGACGACGAGGACCGCGAGAACGAGGGCGACCTCGTCGTCGCCGCCGAGAAGGTGACGCCCGAGATCGTCGCCTTCATGATGAGCGAGTGCCGGGGCCTGATCTGCGCGCCCATGGAGAGCGACGAACTCGACCGGCTGCAGCTGCCGCAGATGGTCGCGGACAACACCGAGTCGATGAAGACGGCGTTCACGGTCTCCGTCGACGCGTCCGCCGAACACGGCGTCACCACCGGCATCTCGGCCGCCGACCGCGCCACCACGCTCCAGCTGCTGGCCGACGGCACCGCCGAGCCCACCGACTTCGTCCGCCCCGGCCACATCTTCCCGCTGCGCGCCCGGGAGGGCGGCGTCCTGGTCCGCAACGGCCACACCGAGGCCGCCGTCGACCTCGCCCGGCTCGCCGGCCTGCGACCGGCCGGCGCCATCGTGGAGATCGCCGGAGAGGACGGCCGGATGCTGCGGCTGCCCGAGCTGATCCCGTTCGCCCGCAAGCACGGCCTGACGATCATCTCCATCGAGGACCTGATCGCCTACCGCCGGGGCAGCGAGCCCACCGTCCGCCGCGAGGCCGAGACCCGCCTGCCCACCGCGCACGGCACCTTCACCGCCTACGGCTACCGGTCCACGCTCGACGGCATCGAGCACGTCGCCCTCGTGCACGGCGAGATCGGCGAGGGCGAGGACGTGCTGGTCCGCGTCCACTCCGAATGCCTCACCGGCGACGTCTTCGGCTCCCTGCGCTGCGACTGCGGCCCCCAGCTGGACACTGCCCTGGACCGCATTCAGGAGGAGGGCCGCGGGGTCGTCGTCTACCTGCGCGGACACGAGGGACGCGGCATCGGCCTGCTGTCCAAGCTGCGCGCCTACGAGCTTCAGGAACAGGGCCACGACACCCTGGACGCCAACCTCGAACTCGGCCTGCCCGCCGACGCCCGCGACTACGGCGCCGGCGCGCAGATCCTCGCCGACCTCGGCGTCCGCAGCGTCCGCCTGATGACCAACAACCCCGAGAAGACCGACGCGCTGCTGCACCACGGCCTGAAGGTCACCGGCCGTGAGCCGATGCCCGTCCAGGCCGGCGAGCACAACCTCCGGTACCTGCGCACCAAGCGGGACCGGATGGGGCACGACCTGCCCTGGCTGGACACGCCCGCCGTGGCAGCCCCCGCGGCCGCATCAGTGGCCACCTGCCCCAACCAGTAAGCGAAAGCACTAAGGAGAGACGTGAGCGGCAAGGGTGCACCGGAACTGTCCGTACGCAACGTGAGCGACCTCAGGGTCGCCGTCATCGCTGCGCAGTGGCACGAGAAGGTGATGGACGGTCTGGTGGACGGCGCCCTGCGCGCCCTGCACGAGCTGGGCATCGACGAGCCGACCCTGATCCGGGTCCCCGGCACGTTCGAGCTGCCGGTCGCCGCCAAGGTCCTCGCGGGCCGAGGCTACGACGCGGTGGTCGCCCTCGGTGTCGTCATCCGCGGCGGCACCCCCCACTTCGACTACGTGTGCCAGGGCGTCACCCAGGGCCTCACCCAGGTGGCCGTCGAGACCGGCGTCCCCGTCGGCTTCGGTGTGCTCACCTGCGACACCGAGGAGCAGGCCCTGGACCGGGCCGGTATCGAGGGCTCCAACGAGGACAAGGGGCACGAGGCCGTGACGGCCGCGGTGGCGACGGCGGCCACGCTCCGCTCAGTATCTGAACCCTGGCACTAGGGAGTACCCCGAACCGCGTAGGGTGGGGCTCACCATGTCCAAGAAGACGTTCGAGGAGCTCTTCACCGAGCTCCAGCACAAGGCCGCCCACGGCGATCCCGCCTCCTCCCGCACCGCCGAGCTGGTCGGCAAGGGCGTCCATGCCATCGGCAAGAAGGTCGTCGAGGAGGCCGCCGAGGTCTGGATGGCCGCCGAGTACGAGGGCAAGGAGGCGGCCGCCGAGGAGATCTCGCAGCTGCTGTACCACGTCCAGGTGATGATGATCGCCCGCGGGATCTCCCTCGACGACGTCTACGCCCACCTGTAAGTCCGCACGCCGCAAAGAGCCCCCAGCACACTCCCCTTCACGCAAAGGAAGCCGACCTCATGCTGCGCATCGCCGTCCCCAACAAGGGTTCACTGTCCGGCCCTGCGGCGGAGATGCTGCATGAGGCCGGCTACCAGCAGCGCCGGGAGTCCAAAGAGCTGCGGATCGTGGACCCGGAGAACGAGGTCGAGTTCTTCTACCTCCGCCCCCGCGACATCGCGATCTACGTCTCCTCCGGCCGCCTCGACATCGGCATCACCGGTCGTGACCTGCTCGTCGACTCCGCCGCCGACGCCGAGGAGATCCTGCCGCTCGGCTTCGCCCGCTCCACCTTCCGCTTCGCCGCCAAGCCCGGCACCGCGAACGGCATCGAGGACCTGAAGGGCAAGACGGTCGCCACCTCCTACGAGGGGATCGTCGCCAAGCACCTCGCCGACAGCGGCATCGAGGCCTCCGTCGTCCACCTCGACGGCGCCGTCGAGACCGCGATCGAGCTGGGCGTCGCCGAGGTCATCGCCGACGTCGTCGAGACCGGCACCTCGCTGCGCAACGCGGGCCTGGAGGTCTTCGGCGAGCCGATCATGAAGTCCGAGGCCGTCGTCATCCGCCGCACCGGCGCCGACGGCCAGGACGCCGCCGAACCCAAGGTCCAGCAGTTCCTGCGCCGCCTCCAGGGCGTCCTGGTCGCCCGGACCTACGTGATGATGGACTACGACTGCCGGGTCGAGCAGCTCGAGAAGGCCGTCGCCCTGACGCCCGGCCTGGAGTCCCCGACCGTCTCCCCGCTGCACAACGAGGGCTGGGTCGCCGTCCGCGCCATGGTCCCCGCCAAGGAGGCGCAGCGGATCATGGACGACCTGTACGAGATCGGTGCGCGGGCCATCCTGACCACGGCCATCCACGCCTGCCGCCTCTGAGGGGTACGCACCGAGATGTCCGACCCGACCTCCCTGCCCACCCTTCCCGTCACCTTCCGGCCGGGCCGCACCCGGGTGATCCTGCTCACCGCCGGCGTCGTGATCTTCCTGGTCATCTCCGGGGTCGCGATGCTGCTGGAGCAGCTCGGCCCGGGGGAGCGGCTCAGCTTCGTCGTCACCGGGGCACTGATCTTCTGGGCGCTGGCCCAGCTCGCCCGGGTGAAGGTCGTCGCCGACGAGACCGGTGTCACCGTCGTCAACATCGCCAGCAAGCGGCACCTGGCCTGGGCGGAGATCCTCCAGGTGAACCTCCGTCCGGGCGACCCCTGGGTGTTCCTCAACCTCAGCGACGGCACCAGCCTGCCCGCGCTCGGCATCCAGCCGGGTATCGCCAAGCAGCACGCCATCGCCGACGCGAAGGCCCTCCGGGCGCTGGCCGAGGCCCGCTCGATGCGGGATCTGCCCTAGAGGGCCATGTCTTGATTAATCTGTTGGCGGAGGCGTTTTCGTTGCGCCTCCGCCACTGATGTTGCCCCCTGGTCTTCAGAGGCCCCCTGCTACCCGAGGAGTGACTCCCTCCAGCGATGGACGGATCGTCCTGTAGTACCTGCGCCGCCCCCTCCCGACATACCGAGGCGGCGGCATCATGACCATCCCCCTGCTGCTCCTCGGAGCGGCGTTCCTGCTGATTCTCGCCAACGGATTCTTCGTCGCCGCCGAGTTCGGCCTGGTGACCGTCGAACGCCCGGACGCCGAGAAGGCCGCCGCCGAGGGCGACAAGCGCGCCCGTACGGTCGTGGAGTCGCTGAAGGAACTGTCCTTCCAGCTCTCCGGCACCCAGCTCGGCATCACCATCACCTCCCTCGTCGTCGGCATGCTCGCCGAACCGGCCCTGGCCCAGCTGCTGCGCGGCCCGTTCACGGCGATCGGCATCCCCGAGGGCGCCGTCTCCGGTGTCGCCGTGGTGGTCGGCATGCTGCTGGCCTCCGCGGTCCAGATGGTGATCGGGGAACTCGTGCCCAAGAACTGGGCGGTGTCCCGGCCGCTGCAGGTCGCGCGCTTCGTCGCGGCCCCCCAGTACCACTTCTCCCGTCTGTTCCGCCCGGTGATCTCCGTGCTCAACACGGTCGCCAACCGGCTGGTGCGCGCCCTCGGCGTCGAACCCACCGAGGAACTGGCCTCCGCCCGCACCCCGGGCGAACTGGTCTCCCTGGCCCGGCACTCGGCCCAGGCCGGCGCCCTGGAACAGGACACGGCCGACCTGTTCGTGCGCACCCTGTCCCTGGGCGACCTGACCGCGCAGCACGTCATGACCCCGCGCGTGAGGGTCAGCGCCCTCCAGGACACGGCCACCGCCGAGGACGTGGTCAACCTGACCCGCGCCACCGGTCTGTCCCGCTTCCCGGTCTACGGCGAGAAGATCGACGAGATCGTCGGCATGGCCCACCTCAAGGACGCGCTGGCGGTGCCCGTGCACGACCGGCTGCGCACGCCGGTCGGCCGTATCGCCCGCAAGGCGCTCCTCGTCCCCGAGACGCTGCCGGTCCAGCCCCTCCTGGCCCGGCTGCGCAGCGAGCAGCCCATCGCGGTCGTGGTGGACGAGTACGGCGGGACGGCGGGTGTGGTCACCCTGGAGGACATCGTCGAGGAACTCGTCGGCGAGGTCCGTGACGAGCACGACGCCAAGGACATGCCCGAGCTGGCCCCCGCCCCGCCGGAGGACGGCAGGCCCGCCTGGGACGTCGACGGCAGCTGCCGTGTCGACATCCTGCAGCGCATAGGCCTCGACGTGCCCGAGGGGCCGTACGAGACCGTCGCCGGCCTGGTCGCCGACCTGCTCGGCCGGATCCCGGCCCCCGGCGACCGGGCGGAACTGCCCGGCTGGCGGCTGTCCGTCCGCCAGGTCGGCCACTACCGCGCCGAACGGGTCCGCCTGGTCAGGACGGTCCCGGCGGCGAACGTCATGGAGGCCGTCCGATGAGCGTCCTCCAACTGGTCTTCGCCGCGCTGCTGGTGCTCGCCAACGGCTTCTTCGTCGGCGCCGAGTTCGCACTCGTCTCCGTGCGCCGCAGCCAGATCGAACCGCTCGGCACGACCCGGGCCCGGCAGGTGCTGTACGGCCTGGAGCGGCTGCCGCAGATGATGGCGGCCGCGCAGTTCGGCATCACCGTCTGTTCCCTGACGCTCGGCGCGGTGGCCGAGCCGACGGTCGCGCATCTGCTGGAGCCGCTGTTCGAGGGGATCCATCTGCCGCACGGCATGATCCACCCGCTGGGCTATGTGATCGCCCTGGCCGCCGTGGTCTTCTTCCACCTCGTGATCGGCGAGATGGTGCCGAAGAACCTGGCGATGGCGGCCCCCGAGAAGGCCGCGCTGTGGCTGAGCCCCGGTCTGGTCGCCTTCGCCCGCGTGTGCCGGCCGATCACGGTGGCCCTCGGCGCCTGCGCCCAGGCCATCCTGCGGCTCTTCCGCGTCGAGCCCAAGGACGAGGTCGAGGCCGTCGTCACCAGCGAGCAGCTGAACCGTCTGCTGGAGGACTCCGGCCAGGCGGGCCTCCTCGACCCCGAGGAGCGGGAGCGGCTGGAGGACGCGCTCGAACTGGGCTCCCGCCCGGTGACGGACGTCCTGCTGCGGCGTGAGTCCCTGGTGACGGTGACTCCGTCGGTCACGCCGGGGGAGATCGTCGACCTGACGGCCCGCACGGGCTACTCGCGCTTCCCGGTGGCGGCCGGGACCGGTGCGTTCATGGGCTACATCCACGTCAAGGACGTCCTGGACCTGGAGGACTCCGGCCGGGCCGTCCCCCAGCACGTGTGGCGCCCCATGGCCACCCTGCGCGCGGAACTCCCTCTGGACGACGCCCTGACGGTCATGCGCCGGGCGGCCACCCACCTGGCCCAGGTGGCGGACGCCTCCGGCCGGGTCCTGGGCCTGGTGGCCCTGGAGGACGCCCTGGAACTCCTGGTGGGCGAGGTCCGCGACCCGGCCCACCGCGAGAGTCCGGAACCGAGGCTCTCCGAGCCGAGGACCAGCGGCGAGCCGGAAGGGGCACTGGCCACGTAGCGCCGTTCCCGACTTCGGGCGCGCGGGGACCGGTCACGCAGTTCCCCGCGCCCCTGGGGTGTTGCGGTGCCGTCGGCTGCGCTACATGGCCGACGGATCGTGCGGTCCCCGTCCCGACAGGACCTCTCCGTACGCCTGCATCAGGTCCGGGAGCCGCAGCGTCGCCAGGTCGTCCCGGGACAGCATCCCGGGATACGTCGACAACCGCAGATCCCGGTACGCGCAGCTCTTCTCGTACAGCGTCCGCAGAAAACGTCCGTTCCCCAGCTCGTCGATCCACCCCTGATCGACCACATGCCCGGCGATGGACCGCAGCTCCTCCAGCGCCTCCTCGTCCCACCGGTCCCCGTTCTCCGCCGCGAGCACCTTGCCGATCTCGGTGAGCTCCAGCGGCCGGTAGGAGGGGAAGTCCACCCGCGTGGTGAAACGGGAGGAGAGACCGGGGTTCGCGGCGAGCAGCCGGTCCATGCCCTCGGGATAGCCGGCGAGGATCACCACCAGGTGGTCCCGGTTGTCCTCGGCCCGCTTCAGCAGCACCTGCAGTGCCTCGTCGCCGTACGCGTCCCCCTTGCCGTAACCGGAGTTGGACAGCGAGTAGGCCTCGTCCACGAAGAGCACCCCGCCGATCGCGGAATCGATCAGCTCGTTGGCCTTCACGGCCGTCTGCCCGAGATACTCCCCGACGAGATCGGCCCGCTGCGCCTCCACGAGGTGGTCGCCGCCGAGCAGACCGAGCGCGTAGAACACCCGGCCGAGGATCCGGGCGACCGTGGTCTTGCCGGTCCCCGAGGGACCCGAGAACACGAAGTGCCGTTTGGGCGGCTGCACCGGCAGCCCCTGCCCGGCCCGCAGCCGTGCCATGTTCAGCTGCGCGGACAACGCCTTGACCTGGCGTTTGACCGGTTCGAGACCCACCATGCGCTCCAGCTCGGCGAGCGCCTCCTCGAGTAACGCGGCGTCGGTCGGCCCCGCGGGCAGGGGCGAGGACGGCATCCCGCTCTTCACCCGCACCGCCGGATCGGGGACCGACGGCACCGGACCGGCCGGCAGGTCCGGGTCCGGGAATCTGAGGTCGCGCCCCTCGGCGCCGAAGAGCGGGTCGAGCGTGTCCGGGCCGTCCATCGCGTCGGCACCGGCACCGGTCAGGGTGATCGCCGCGAGGTCGGCCGGATCGTCGTACCCGTCGCCCTCGGCGATCGCGGCGAGCCGGGCCGAGGTGTCCATGAAGGCCGGGTCGACCCGGTGCACCGCGCGGTACAACGGCATGGCCGCGGCACTGCGCCCGGTCCCCTCGTGCGCCCGCGCCAGCCAGTACCGCAGCTCCTTGCGCTGCGGCTGCTCGCTGCGGCAGCGCATCAGGGCCGCCGAGAGGAGCGGCTCGGCCTGGCCGTACATCTCCAGCCGGACCCGGGCCATGCCGCCGAACAGGCCCGCCTCGATGCCGAGCAGGGGATCGTCGAGCAGTGGATCGGTGTGCCGGACCAACTGGTCCCAGTCCTTGACGAGATAGGTGCGGCAGGCGTGCAGGAAGCGGACCTGTGGGTCGGTGTCCACCGGGGGCAGCCCGGCCAGCGCCCGGTCCAGCTCCGGGACGTGCCGCCCGTCCAGCCAGTGCGAGGCGTGCGCCAGCAGCAGATCGCGCGGGCTCTCCAGCACCGGCTGCACCCACCAGCCCAGCCAGTACCAGGAGTTGAGGGTCCGGCGGTGCCGGGCGCGCTGCTCCCCGAAGCGGTCCCGGTGCCGGAACATTCTGAGCAGCGCCGTCGTCGTGTCGACCCGCAGCGCGTGCAGCCCGAGCCAGGCGTCCGCCATCCCCGGGTCCATCCGCGCCGCGGCGCGGAACTCCTCCTCCGCCTGCGGATAGGCACCCATCGTGTAGGCGTCCACACCTCGCAGCCAGGCGAGGTCGGCCGGGGCCTCGGGGCCCTGCGTGCCGAAGTCCATCACGTCCCCCACAAACCGTGCCCCCGTTGGTTCACCGCCGGGCAGTCGCCCGACGGCCGCCGCGGTCGAACCGCCGTGCCGCGGACCGGAGTTGCAGGTGCGCGAGGCAGCCGCTCGAAGGTCGCACCGAGGGCATCGTACCCGTGGGACGACCGCGCACCGAAGGGTGCCGCACGGGCCGTTTGACGAGGTGGGAGCAGACGGGGCGCACACGAAACGGTGACCGAGGGTGAGCGGATCGGTGCGCGGGGCGCCCGGGAAACGGGCCGAGGGCAGAACGAAGCCCCCGATCACGGGGGAACAACCGGGGGCTTCGCGTATGTGGGCGGCGCCGAATGGCCGCACATTGAGAACGTAAGACCTGTACGGTCCCCGGGTCAAGCGCCCCCGATGCGCTCAAGGAAGTTCCCCCGCAAGGGTCTTCACAAGTTCACCACACTGCGGACGGTGCATCACCCTGGGTGACCATTCGGTCCGGTTCGGCGGCTCTCGCCGGCCCCGGCAGCACCGCGTACCCCTCCGGCGTCTGCCGCACCAGGAGGTCGGCATGGGGGCGCGAGGGGTCGGCGGCGAAGTGCGCGTGCTCCGCCTCGACCCACCCGGCCCAGAACTCCCGCTGCTCCTCTCCGTCCCGCAGCCGGCCCCGTGCCCAGGACTCCTCGCGGGGCAGCTCCATCCACAGCAGCCCGGCCAGATGCGGCCGCAGCGCCCGGCGGCCGGCGCCGACCCCCTCGATCACGACGACGGGAGCGGGCGGCAGCGGGAGCGGCGGGCCGAACGCCCGGGCCCGCCAGTCGTAAGGGGTGTACCGCGCGCTCTCGCCGCGGGAGAGGGGTTCGATCACCTGGGCCAGGAGCCGGCCGGTCCAGTCGAAGAGCTGCTCGTGACTGGCGATGTCGTCCAGGTGCAGCACGGGCGCCCCGCCGAGCGCGGCGGCCAGCCGCCCGGCGAAGGTGGACTTTCCGGAGCCTGCGTGCCCGTCGACGGCGATCAGCCGGACCGGCCCCACGGAGGGGGGAAGCCCGCGCAGCCGGGCGGCGAGGTCGTGAATGGTGATTCCCGAGGTGTGGTGCGGTGTGGGGGGTTTTCCGGAAACAGTCTAGTAGCGGCCCATAGCGACTGGACCAATCGGGTGGCCGAAAAAGTCACTCCTTGAACCACTGGCTGACCGCCGGTCAATCGAAAGGATTAACAATCTCGGACCGTTGACCGGTATGTGAAACCCGGCGTTCCCGGTGCACCCAATGCTGAGTAAGGTGCCTGGTGCGCAACCGGGATGCGCCGAACGGGGACGGACAGGGGGACATGGTCGCGGAGTTATTCGAAGGGCACTATGTATGGCATCCGGCGGCCGACGACCGTGTCCTGGCGAGCGTATGCGTCGATGTGCGCGCCGGCCGTTATCGATACGCGTCCGAGGCCCTCGCCGAGACGCGTTCCGACTTCGCCCTGCGCGCCCACCGCTCGCTGGTGCTGGCCTCCGAGGCGGCCGGCACCGATCTGGTGGAGCGCTGGCTCGCCGAGGAACCGACCCCGGAAGCCGCGCTGATGTGGGCCCGGGTCGCGGTGCAGCGCGCGACGCGGGCCGCCGACGCGCGCGACGAGCGGGCCGAGGCGCTGGAGCGGATCGCGCTGACCGCCTGCGACCGGGCGGCCGCCATGGCCCCCGGCGACCCCACTCCCTGGGTCGCCAAGCTGGCCATGGCCCGGCTGCACCGGCTGCGCGACCCCGCACCGCAGGGCCTGCTCACCGCCCCGCCCGGACCCTGGCGGCTGTTCGCGCACATCCTGTCCCTGGACCCGTGGCACCGCGAGGGCCATCACCGCTTCCTGTCGTGCTTCTTCACCCGCCACGGCGGCTCGGTCAACGCGGCCTGGGACGTCGCCGCCTTCCTCAGCCAGCGGGCGCCCGCCGACTCCGCCCTCCGGCTGCTGCCGCTGGTCGCCCTCGTGGAGAGCTACAACCCCACCCAGCTGCTCGCCGACCGCGTCTGGGAACAGCCCCAGTGGCGCTCCACCGCGCTGGCGATCTACCAGAACTGGCTGCCCGCGGCGGCCGGTTACCGCTTCACCCCGGTGCTCGACCTGGCCTACCTCGCGCACGCGCTGGTCATGGCCCAGCGCGAGTTCGAGGCCCGGGCGGTCTTCACCGCGATGGGGCCGTACGCCTCGCGCATGCCCTGGAGCGCCTTCGGTGACCCCGCCGAGCAGCTCTCCCGGGCCCGGCGTGCCTGCGGCCTGCCCGTCCCGGGAGCCGCCTGACCCCGCACGTGCTCCGTCCCCCCACCGAGAGAAAGGCAGATCTGTGTCCGAACGGATATCGACTCCACGGGCGAAGGCTCGCGGGGGAGAGGACCCGGTCGTGATCGACGACGACGCGACCCTGCATGCGATGGGATATCCCCGGAAACTCACCCGGCGTTTCCAGGCGTTCGACAATTTCGCGATCTCCTTCACCATCATCAATATCCTCTCGGGTATTTTCTCGTCCTTCGGATACGGGATGAACGCGGGCGGACCCCGCATTCTCGTGTTCGGCTGGATCGGCGTGTCCGTCATGGTGCTGTTCATCGGCGCCGCGATGGCAGAGGTCGCCTCCGCCTATCCGACGAGCGGTGCGCTGTATTTCTCGGCGGGTAAACTCGCCAAGCGGCACAAGGGCGCCTGGTCCTGGTTCACCGGCTGGCTGAACTTCGTGGGCCAGATCGGCGGCACCGCCGCCACCGGCTATGCGGCGGCCACCTTCGTCCAGGCCTTCATCGCCCTGCAGTGGACCTCGTACCGCCCCACCGCGCACCAGACGGTCCTGATCACAGCCGTGATCATCGTGCTGCAGGGCCTCGCCAACACCTACACCGTCCAGCTCGTCGCCGTACTGAACCGGATTTCCGTATGGTGGCTGCTGATCGGACTCGTGGTGATCGTGAGCACACTCATAGTGATGCCCGACCACCATCAGTCGGCGTCCTTCGTGACGCATTTCGAGAACAACACCGGCTTCACGAGCGGGCTTTACGGCGGGATGCTCGGACTGCTGGTCACCAGCTGGACCTTCACCGGGTTCGACGGCAGCTTCCACATGTCCGAGGAAACGGTCCGCGCGACGGTGAACGCACCGCGGGGGATCACCCGCTCCGTCGGCTATTCGGCGATCACCGGGCTGATCCTGATGCTTGCACTGGTCTACAGCATTAGCGACTACGGCAAGGTGGCGGGCTCCTCGGCGCCGCCCGTCCAGATTCTCATCGACGGCCTCGGCCTGGGCACCGCCAAGGTGATGCTCCTCATCGTCATCGGCGCGATGCTCTTCTGTGGCCTCGCCAACCTCACCAGCAACACCCGGCAGATCTTCGCCTTCTCCCGGGACGGCGCCATGCCCGGCTCGCGCCTGTGGCACTCGGTCTCTCCGCGCACCCGTACGCCGGTGAAGGCCGTGTGGCTCGCGGTGGCCTGCTCGCTCGCCCTGGTGGTCCCGGGCTGGTGGTCGCACACGGCGTTCACCGCGATCGTCAGCGTCAACGTGGTCGGACTCTTCCTCGCCTACGCCGTGCCGATCTTCCTGCGGCTGCGGCTCGGCGACGAGTTCCAGCCCGGCCCCTGGCACCTGGGCCGCTGGGGCAGGCCGATCGGCTGGCTCGCGGTGATCTGGATCGGGCTCAGCAGCGTCCTGTTCATGCTGCCGCAGGCCTCGCCGATCACCGTCGACTCCTTCAACTACGCGCCGATCGCGCTGGCCGCCGTCCTGGTCGTGGCCACGGTGTGGTGGTTCGCCACCGCCCGCCGCCGCTTCCAGGGTCCGGTCAGCTACGGCCGCCCCGACGAGGTCGCCGCGATGGACCTCGTCTGACCCGCACCGACCACGGCCCCGGCGCACGGCATTCCGTCCGCGCCGGGGCCGTCGTGCACCCCCCTGCGACCCACTCCAGTGGCCCAGACCAATATTGGTGGCGCGCCATGCGCTGAAGTGCTGGCAGGGGCATGCCGTCTCCTCCATAGTTGGCGCACAACCACACCGGACCAGCAACGACTCGGATACTTGGGGGTTGACCGAGCCCATGAGCAGAGCCCAGCAACCGTCCCGCCGCACCGTCCTCACCGCCGCAGTGGTCGCAGCGGTCGCCTCCGGGGCCGTACCCGCGGCCGCCGCCACCGCGAAGGCGCCCGGCGCCGACGCGGACGACCCCGCCCAGGTGCCGGCCCGTCCCATCGACTACCACGCCTGGACGACGTACCGCGACTGGCGCCTGGGCACCGCCGAGGGCGTCCGGGCCGTCTCCGGCCTGCGCCCCGGTGTCGAGATCGGCACCGCCGCCGGCCGTACCGACTACACCGACCCGCACACCGGCACCACCGCCGGCTGGGAGTACGCGACCTGGACCTCCCCGGTGCACCGGCTCGCCGTGCCCGCGACGGAGGTCGTCGCGTCCTGGAACGCGCACACCCCCGACGGCACCTGGCTCCAGGTCGAGCTGCGGGGAACGTACTCGGACGGCACCGACACGCCCTGGTACGTGATGGGCCGCTGGGCGTCCGGGGACCAGGACATCAAGCGGACCTCGGTGGACGGCCAGAAGGACGGCAGGAGCACGATCTGGACCGACACCTTCGCCGTCGACGACGCGAGCACCGGCCTGCGGCTGGCCTCGTACCGGCTGCGCCTGACCCTCTACCGCAGGCCGGACACCCGGCTCACCCCGACCGTGTGGCGGCTCGGCGCCATGGGCTCCGACATCCCCGACCGCTTCACCGTGCCGGCCTCCACCGCCGGGCTCGCCGGGGAACTGGGCGTCCCGCGCTACTCGCAGGAGATCCACAAGGGCCAGTACCCGGAGTACGACAACGGCGGCGAGGCCTGGTGCAGCCCCACCTCCTCGCAGATGATCGTCGAGTACTGGGGCGGCCGGCTCACCGCCGAGCAGCTGTCCTGGGTCGACCCCTCCTACGTCGACCCACAGGTGGACCACGCGGCCCGCTCCACCTACGACTACCAGTACCAGGGCTGCGGCAACTGGCCGTTCAACGCCGCCTACGCGGCCACGTTCAAGGGCCTCCAGGGCGTGGTCACCCGGCTCGCCTCGCTGACCGAACTGGAGATGCTGATCGCGGCCGGCATCCCGGCCATAACGTCACAGTCCTTCCTGAAGACCGAGCTGACCGGCGCCGGATACGGCACCTCGGGTCACCTGATGACCGTGATCGGCTTCACCGCGGACGGCGACGTGATCGCCAACGACCCGGCTTCGGCCGACGACGCGGCCGTGCGGCGGGTCTACCTGCGGCGCGAGTTCGAGAACATCTGGCTGCGCACCAAGCGGTACAACGCCTCCGGCAAGGTCGTCTCCGGTACCGGCGGGGTCTGCTACCTCTACTTCCCGGCCCGGCCGGACCCGCGCCAGCGCAAGGCGCTCCAGGCTGTGGGGGTGTGCTGACCCGGACCGTGTGAGCAACGTCTCCGCCGCAAACGCCGTCGCGGGTGGCAAGGTGGACAAATGGGTGGGGGGACTCCACTCCGTTCGTCCGACCTCTGCGAGAAACCATGACCGCACAGCAGGCCACTGCCACCCGCGTCCGCACCGGCGGCCCCCGGGAAGACGGCCCGAAGATCCTCGAGCACGTCATGGGCTGGGTGCTTGTCGCGGTGATCGCGATGCTGGTGACCCAGCTCGGGCTGCTCTGACCCGACTCCTTACCCGGTCGGCATGTTCTGACATACTGCGGAGGTCCCACCGACCTCCTAGACCAGGGTCGAAATTGAATATGAGTCAACAGCGTGCCGCCGTCCGTCCCCGGGCGCGCGGCACCGAGCGTTCCGTGGCGCGTCGCGCCGAACTCATCGCCATCGGGCGGAAGCTGTTCGCCGACACGTCCTACGACGCGCTGTCCATGGACGACATCGCCCGGCAGGCGCATGTCGCCAAGGGGCTGATCTACTACTACTTCCAGTCCAAGCGCGGCTACTACCTGGCGATCATCCAGGACTCCGTCGCCGACCTGGTCACCTTCGCCGCGAGCGGACTGGAACTGCCCGCCGTGGACCGCGTCCACCGCACCGTCGACAGCTACCTGCGCTTCGCCGAGCACCACCAGGCCGCCTACCGCACCATCGTCAGCGGCGGGGTCGGCTTCGACACCGAGGTGCACGCCATCCGGGACGGTGTGCGCGAGGCGATCATCGACACCATCGCCGAGGGCGCCTACGGGCGCAGTGACATCGCCCCGCTCGCCCGCATGGGCCTGCTCTCCTGGGTGTGCAGCGTCGAGGGGGCCACCCTCGACTGGATCGACCGCCCCGAACTATCCCGCGACACCATGCGCGATCTGCTGGTGAAGATGCTCGGCGGATCCCTGCGCGCCGTGGCGGAACTGGACCCGTCCTACCCGGCCCCGCTCCCGGCCTGCCGCAACGCCTGACGGCGAGGAGCGGAGGCTCGTGGTCCTCCGCTCCAGGCCCCCCTGCTCCGGGGCTAGTTGATCGACTTGATCAGCTCACCGTTCGCAGTGTCGCCGCTCAGCTCCCAGAAGAAGGTGCCGCCGAGGCCCTGCTGGTTCTTGTACGTCATCTTCGTGGCGAGGGTCGCCGGGGTGTCGTAACTCCACCAGTTGTTGCCGCACTTGGCGTAGGCCGTGCCGCCCACCGTGCCGGTGACCGGGCACTTGGTCCTGAGCACCTTGTAGTCGTCGATGCCCTGCTCGTACGTCCCCGCCGCCGGGCCCGTCGCGGTGCCGCCCGGCGCCGCCTGCGTGACCCCGGTCCAGCCGCGCCCGTAGAAGCCGATGCCGAGCAGCAGCTTGGCGGCCGGGATGCCGAGGCCCTTCAGCTTGGCGATGGTCGCCGAGGTGTGGAAGTTCGCCTTAGGGATGCCCGAGTAGGAGTTCAGCGGGGAGTGCGGGGCGGTCGGGCCGGTCGAGTCCCAGGCGCCGAAGTAGTCGTACGTCATCGGGTTGTACCAGTCGACGTACTGGGCCGCGCCCGCGTAGTTCGCCGCGTCGATCTTGCCGCCGCCGGTGGCGTCGGCGGTGATCGCCGCGGTGACCAGGCTGCCCGAGCCGAACTTCGAGCGCAGAGCGGCCATGACGTTCTTGAAGGCCTCCCGGCCGCTGGTGTCGCAGGTGTTGCCGCAGGCGTTCGGGTACTCCCAGTCGATGTCGATGCCGTCGAAGACGCCCGCCCACTTGGAGTTCTTCACCAGGTCGTAGCAGGACTGGGCGAAGGCGGCCGGGTTCTTCGCGGCCTCGCCGAAGCCGCCGGACCAGGTCCAGCCGCCGAAGGACCACAGGACCTTCAGGCCGGGGTGCTTCTTCTTCAGCTTCAGCAGCTGGTTGAAGTTGCCGCGCAGCGGCTGGTCCCAGGTGTCGGCGGCGCCGTCCACGGACTCGGCGGCGGTGTAGGCGCGGTCGGTGGCCGCGTACGAGTCGCCCATGGCGCACTTGCCGCCGGTGACGTTGCCGAACGCGTAGTTGATGTGGGTCAGCCTGGCCGCGGAGCCCGAGGTCTCGATGTTCTTGACGTAGTACTTGCGGTCGTAGGTACCCCATTCGGTGAAGTAGCCGACGACCTTGGAGCCGGCCTTCAGCTGGGGAGCGGCCGGCGCGGCCGCGGTGGCGGTGCCCGCCCCGGCCAGCAGCCCGGCTCCGAGGGCGGCGGAACAAGCGGCGGCGACCAGCGCCCGCAACCCTGTGCGGGGGCGGTGGGGAGTGTGCATCGGGTGGCTCCTCGTGGGGGAGAGGGGAACGCGCGCCGATTGGCATGAACGCGGTAAAGCGTTGGTCATGCACAGTAGGAGGACTAGACCACTGCGTCAATGGTTCGGACCAATTCCGGGGATGGGCGGAGTTCCGATTGGATTCTTGAAGTAAGCGGTCGTTAACTGGTGACGGGAGGCCGCTGATCGGGCATACTCACGGCACAGAGCCGCTGGTCAGCCGCTTCCGAGACCCGGGAGCGGGCGCCTTCGGCGAACTGGAACGACCAGGCGGAGCCGCCCCACCCACGGCGCATCCGCCGATGTGCCCGAACAGGGAGGAGACCGACGCCATGTCCGACCGCGACCCGCAGCCGGTGGAGCGTCAACTGCCCACGGAAGAGGCGAGAGATCTGCTCGCGCTCGTCCGTGAGATCGCGCAGCGCGAGATCGCGCCGAAGGCGGCCGAGGAGGAGGACGCCGGACGCTTCCCGCGCGAGGTCTTCACCCTGCTCTCGACCTCGGGCCTGCTGGGCCTGCCGTACGACTCCGAGTACGGCGGCGGCGAGCAGCCCTACGAGGTCTACCTCCAGGTCCTGGAGGAGTTGGCCGCGGCCCGCCTCACCGTCGGCCTCGGCGTCAGCGTGCACACGCTCGCCTCCTACGCCCTCGCCGCCTACGGCACCAAGCAGCAGCAGGTCGAGCACCTGCCCGCGATGCTCGGCGGCGGCCTGCTCGGCGCCTACTGCCTCTCCGAGCCGTCGTCCGGTTCGGACGCGGCCTCACTGCGCACCAAGGCCGTCCGGGACGGCGACGGCTGGGTGATCACGGGCACCAAAGCCTGGATCACGCATGGCGGGATCGCCGACTTCTACACCGTGATGGCCCGCACCGGCGAGGACGGCTCGCGCGGGATCACGGCCTTCCTGGTGCCGGGCGACGCCGAGGGTCTGAGCGGCGCGGCGCCCGAGAAGAAGATGGGCATGAAGGGCAGCCCCACCGCCCAGGTCCACTTCGACGGCGTCCGGGTCGGTGACGACCGGCGCATCGGGGAGGAGGGCCAGGGCTTCTCGATCGCCCTGTCCGCGCTCGACTCGGGCCGGCTCGGCATCGCGGCCTGCGCCATAGGCGTGGCCCAGGCCGCGCTGGACGAGGCGGTCGGCTACGCCACCGAGCGCCGGCAGTTCGGCCGCCCCATCGCCGACTTCCAGGGGCTGCGCTTCATGATCGCCGACATGGCGACCCAGATCGAGGCCGGCCGCGCGCTGTACCTCGCGGCCGCCCGGCTGCGCGACGCGGGCAGGCCGTTCGCCAAGCAGGCGGCCATGGCCAAGCTGCACTGCACCGACACGGCGATGAAGGTCGCCACGGACGCCGTGCAGATACTCGGCGGCTACGGCTACACCGCCGACTTCCCGGCCGAGCGCTACATGCGCGAGGCCAAGGTCCTGCAGATCGTCGAGGGCACCAACCAGATCCAGCGGATGGTCATCGCCCGTCACGTGGCAGGGCCTGAGGGTCGCTGAACTGCCCCCTGCGGACCGTCGGTGCCGCCAGCCTGACCCACTCCGGGTCGTGGCGGCCCGGCAGGGTGCGGCCCCGGTCCTCCCAGGTGCGCATCAGGTCGCGGTAGATGGGCGGGTCCTGCGGCGCGGGCGGCGGCGGAACCGATTTTGCGGGGCGGGGCACGAAAATGCGGCGCTGACGCCCGGTCGCCCAGTACGTGGCGGTCATGCCTGGGGAACGCGGCGGACACCGGGCAGGTCACGGCCCGACGGAATCGAGCGCGAGTTCACGGACGTCCGGTTCCGGCTCTGGTCTCCTCCCGGCATCTGACGTACCGTCAGCGGACTGTCTTCCAGGGGGTGTCCGTGGCCGACGACCGTCCCGTACCGCTCGACGAGTACCCCGTCCACCAGGTGCCGCTGTCCATGAAGCACATGGCGACCGGGGACCGGAACGCCTACGACCGCTGCATCTTCCACGTCTTCGACCACACCGGCCGTGCCCTGCTCAT
Source organism: Streptomyces sp. NPDC044064 (assembly GCF_056434245.1). Lineage (NCBI taxonomy): Bacteria > Bacillati > Actinomycetota > Actinomycetes > Kitasatosporales > Streptomycetaceae > Streptomyces > Streptomyces sp. NPDC044064. The sequence goes on along the minus strand of NZ_JBWKFN010000029.1, from coordinate 56,743 downwards.
CCTCGGCCTCGGTGTCTACCCCAACCTGGGCGTGATCGACGCCTACGCGACCCTCCGCACCGGGGACACCCTGCACGCCGTCCGCGCCTCGGACGCGCTCGGCGAGGACCGGATGCGGCTCGCCGTCGGCCCGCTGCGCATCGAGGTCCAGGAGCCGCTGAGGCGGCTGCGCCTGGTCTGCGAGGACGACCTGTCGTACGACCTCACCTGGACCGCGGCCTTCCCGGCCCTGTGGGAACCCCACCACCTGCAGCGCCGGGGCGACCGGCTCACCCTGGAGGGACGCAGGTTCGTCCAGGCGGGCACGGTGACGGGTGTGATCCGGGCGGGCGGCACGGAGTTCGAGGTCTCCTCGGAGGGCTGGACCGGCACCCGGGACCGCAGCTGGGGCGTACGGCCGGTGCCGGGGGAGGAGGGCGGCAGGCTCGCCGAGGACCACCCGACCGAGGGCTTCCACTGGATCTGGTGCCCGGTCCGCTTCGAGGACCGCTTCCTGATGGTCATCACCCAGGAGGACGCCGACGGCCACCGCTCCCTGAACGACGCCACCCTGCTCCGCCCCGGCCACCGCGACCGCCAACTGGGCTGGCCCCAGGCCGAGATCACCTACCGCTCCGGCACCCGCCACCCCGAGCGCGCGGTCGTCCACCTCGGCGACCCGCGCAAACCGCTGGAGCTGGAGGCGGAGATCCTGGCCTCATCGCCGCTCGCGGTCGGCGCGGGCTATCCGCCGGCGGACGACTGGCAGCACGGGACCTGGCAGGGCCGGGGATGGACCGACCGGCGCACCTACGACATGGCGTCGCCGCACCCCCTCGCCGCCTACGGCGTCACCGACCACTCCGCCCGCTTCCGGATGGACGGACGGACGGGCTACGGCATCTTCGAGCACGGTTCGTTCGGCCGGCACGACCCGAGCGGCTTCACCGGCTTCGGCTCGGTCGCACCCTGAGGGAGGACGAGATGGCCACGGCACCGCGTCCGCGTACCAGCACCCGAGACCCCGAGGAGCTCACCCGGCGCCTCACGGCCTGGCTCGGCACCCGGCTGCCCGGGGCCAAGGCCGTCCAAGTCACCGTCCCGGCCTCCAACGGGATGTCCAGCGAGACCCTGCTCTTCGACATCGAGCACCCCCGGCCACCCCTGCGTTCCTGCGCGTTGCGGCTCGCGGCGGACCCGGCGGCGTACACCGTCTTCCCTCAGTACGACATGGCCCGCCAGTACCGCACCCTGGAGCTCGTCGCCGACCGCACCGACGTCGCGGTGCCCCGAGTGCTCTGGCTGGAGGAGGACCCGGAGCCGCTCGGGGCGCCGTTCTTCGTCATGGAAAGGGTGGCCGGACGGGTGCCGCCGGACGTCATGCCCTACACGTACGAGGGCAGTTGGCTGCACGCGGCGAGCGACGCGGAGCGCGAGCATCTGGAGGCCGCCACCGTCGCTCTGCTCGCCCGGCTGCACGACCAGGTCCCCTTGCGCGAGGCCGGGTTCCTCGCCGTGCCGGGCGAAGGCGACGCCCTGCGCCGGCATGTGACGGGCCAACGGGCCTACTACTCCTGGGTGATCGACGGGCTCGCCCGCTCACCGCTGATCGAGGCCGCGTTCGACCGGCTGGAGCAGCTGTGGCCGTGCGAGCCCGGCACGCCGGTCCTCAACTGGGGCGACGCCCGGATCGGGAACGTCGTCTACGACGGCTTCGACCCCGTCGCCGTCCTCGACTGGGAGATGGCCGCCCTCGCCCCGCGTGAGGTGGACCTCGGCTGGACCGTCTACCTGCACCGCTTCTTCCACGACCTGACGGTCTCCTCCGGACAGCGCGGACTGCCCGACTTCCTGCGCCGCGACCGCGTCGAGGCCCGCTACACCCAACTGACCGGTCACACCCCGCGGGACATGGAGTTCTACACCCTCTACGCGGCCCTGCGGCACGCGATCGTGATGCTGCGCGTCGCCTACCGTCAGGTGTACTTCAAAGAGGTCGCCGTGCCGGCGGATCCGGACACGCTGATCCTGCACCACGGCAGTCTGCGCGCCATGGTGCAGGGCAGCTACTGGGACTGAGCCGGGCCGGTCCGCGGGGGACTCAGGCGGCCTGGCGGCGCATCTCCGGCACGCGCATCGGGCGCGAGCCCGGGCCGCCGACGTGCGAGAAGGGCTGCGTCCGCCAGTCCAGACCCTGGGGGAGCGTGAGCAGCAGGGCCATGTCCTGCTCCTGCGGCTCGAAGGACTCGTCCGCGGGGCGGGCGTCGGCCGCCGCGCGGCCCGTGCCCGCACAGACCGTGAGCCCGAACGGGTTCCACGGCGAGGCGCACAGCGCGTGCTCCGGCAGGATCTCCTCGTCCGCCAGCAGCGCGATCGGCTGTGCGCAGTCCGGGCAGATCACCCGGTACATCTCGAAGGTGTCGTAGGCGTCGAGCTCATCGGCCTCGAGGGTGTCGGGTTCGACACCCTCCGGCTCGGGCTCGACCACCGGCTGCTGCCGCTTGGACGCAGAACGACCAGGGCGCTTGAGACTCTGCATGGGTTTCTCCCCCTAAAGGTGGGCCGTGAAGGCACTGCGGCCTCGACCACACCAAGCACTTCCCGTCCGCTCTCGGCGGTAATCACGAGAACATCACGGAGCTGGTTCGAGCGCTGTGGCGTTCGTCACATGCCGCGCGCAGGTGCCCGCTGCGGTCCTTTTTGTGCCGGAGCGGGTGTGACCTGCGTTGCTGAGCTATCCGAGGAGATCAACGGCACTGTAGGTTTTGGCGCCATGGAGGAGCTGGACCGTCAGATCGTGCAGCTGCTCGTCAAGGACGGGCGGATGAGCTACACCGACCTGGGCAAGGCCACGGGCCTGTCCACGTCGGCGGTGCACCAGCGGGTGCGCCGGCTCGAACAGCGTGGTGTCATCCGCGGCTATGCCGCGGTGGTCGACCCCGAGGCCGTCGGGCTGCCCATGACGGCGTTCATCTCGGTGAAACCCTTCGACCCCAGCGCCCCCGACGACATCTCGGACCGCCTGGCCGGCGTCCCCGAGATCGAGGCCTGCCACAGCGTCGCCGGCGACGAGAACTACATCCTCAAGGTGCGCGTGGCCACCCCGCACGAACTGGAGGAGCTGCTCGCCCGGGTCCGCACCCTGGCCGGCGTCTCCACCCGCACCACCGTCGTGCTGTCCACCCCCTACGAGGCGCGTCCCCCGAAGATCTGAACCGCCCGCCCCGGTGCCCCCGGTCTCCCGCGTACGCGAGAGACTGTGGGGCATGAGTGAGCAGTCCGCCGACCCCAAGACCGTCCTCCTGCGCCGCGGAGAGGTCCACAGCCCCGCAGACCCCTTCGCCACCGCGATGGTGGTGGAGCGAGGCCAGGTCGCCTGGGTCGGCTCCGAGGGCGCCGCCGACGCCTTCGCCGACGGCGTGGACGAGGTGGTCGACCTCGACGGCGCCCTGGTCACCCCGGCGTTCACCGACGCCCATGTGCACACCACCGCCACAGGTCTCGCCCTGACCGGCCTGGACCTGTCCGACGCCCCGTCCCTGGAGGCGGCCCTCGCGCTCGTCCGCGACTTCGCCGCGGCCCGCCCCGACGACCGGGTCCTGCTCGGCCACGGCTGGGACGCCGCCCGCTGGCCCGGCGGCCGCCCGCCGACGCGCGCGGAGCTCGACACGGCCACCGGGGGCCGCCCCCTCTACCTCTCCCGCATCGACGTCCACTCGGCGGTCGTCACCTCGGCACTGCTCGACCTCGTGCCCGCTCTCGGCCGGGCCGACGGCCCGCTGACCGCCGACGACCACCACGCCGTGCGCGAGGCAGCCCTCGCCGCCATCACCCCCGCCCAGCGCGCCGAGGCCCAGCGCACCGCGCTCGCCCACGCCGCCTCCCTCGGCATCGGCTCCGTGCACGAGTGCGGCGGCCCGAAGATCTCCTCCGAGGACGACTTCACGGACCTGCTCGCGCTCGCCGCCGAGGTGCCGGGACCGCGCGTCATCGGCTACTGGGCGGAACAGGACGTCGACCGGGCCCGCGCGCTGGGCGCCCACGGCGCCGCGGGCGACCTCTTCGTGGACGGCGCCCTCGGCTCGCACACCGCCTGCGTGCACCAGCCCTACGCCGACGCGACCCACACCGGCACCGCCTACCTGGACGCCGACGCCGTCGCCGCCCATGTCGTCGCCTGCACCGAGACCGGGCTCCAGGCCGGCTTCCACGCCATCGGAGACGCCGCCGTCGACGCGGTCGTGGAGGGCGTGCGCGCAGCCGCCGAGAAGGTCGGCCTCGCCCGCGTCCGCGCCGCCCGGCACCGCGTCGAGCACGCCGAGATGCTCACCCCCGAGACCGTCGCCTCCTTCGCCGAGCTCGGTCTGATCGCCTCGGTCCAGCCCGCCTTCGACGCGCTCTGGGGCGGGGAGGACGGCATGTACGCCCACCGCCTCGGCGCCGAGCGGGCCCGCACCCTCAACCCGTTCGCCGCCCTGCTGCGCGCCGGTGTGCCGCTCGCGTTCGGCTCCGACAGCCCGGTCACCCCGCTCGACCCCTGGGGCACGGTGCGTGCCGCCGCGTTCCACCGGACCCCGGAGCACCGGGTCTCCGTACGCGCCGCGTTCACCGCGCACACGCGCGGCGGCTGGCGGGCCATCGGCCGCGACGACGCGGGCGTCCTGGTGCCCGGCGCGCCCGCCGACTACGCCGTCTGGCGGACCGACGAACTGGTCGTCCAGGCCCCCGACGACCGCGTGGCCCGCTGGTCCACCGACCCGCGCTCCGGCACCCCCGGCCTGCCCGACCTCACACCGGGCCGTGACCTGCCGGTCTGCCTGCGCACCGTCGTTGACGGACGGACGGTGTTCGTACGGCCGGGCGAGTGATCTCCCGGGGTGGCGCGGTGGTGATCGTTCCCGGTCGCGGCGTCGCCCGACCTGCGAATCCTCTGGGTTCACCGCGGTCGGGTGGGCATCGGTGCAGGTCAGACGGTTGTTGACAGTCGGCGGCCGAGGGCCGGTAGGTTCGGCCGAGTCCACCACCGGACGCCCGACCGGGGAGTGTTCGCGCACTCGTCGCAGCGCCGCTGGGTCAGGGACGGTGTGCCGCACCGGGGCACCGTCACTGGGAGCCAGGCTCAGCGCCCGCGCCGACGAGGGAACGTTCCGGCCGGTCGGCAAGGTGTGACCCGGGTGGGGCCCGGGCGCTCAGTAGACAACGGCTTTCGGTCGTCCCGCAGCCAGCGGGGCCCAGGTCGGCCCGAAGGGCGCCGGGCCCCCATCCGTCGCGGCACGCAGGTGCCGAAAAGTATGCTCTTACCCCACTCTTGTGGAATCGACACCAGCGTACGAACGAGAGGGAACGTCATCCCAGGCCGCGGCCACTATGGTGGACGCCTGCGTACGACATGAAGGGGCAGCAGTGAACGACGGCGACGGGACCCTCGCGGCCAAGGCCCAGGGGAGGCAGTTCGGTCCGCTCGGCACGGCCTTGGTGATCATTCCGACCTACAACGAGGCGGAGAACATCAAGACCATCGTCGGCCGGGTACGCAAGGCCGTCCCTGAGGCGCACGTCCTGGTGGCGGACGACAACAGCCCCGACGGCACGGGCAAGCTGGCCGACGAGCTGGCCGCCGAGGACGACCACGTCCAGGTGCTGCACCGCAAGGGCAAGGAGGGCCTGGGCGCCGCCTACCTCGCGGGCTTCCGCTGGGGCCTGGAGCACGGCTACGGCGTGCTGGTCGAGATGGACGCCGACGGCTCCCACCAGCCCGAGGAGCTGCCCCGGCTGCTCACCGCCCTCAAGGGCGCCGACCTGGTGCTCGGCTCGCGCTGGGTACCGGGTGGCCGGGTGGTGAACTGGCCCAAGTCCAGGGAGTTCCTCTCGCGCGGTGGCAGCACCTACTCGCGTCTCCTGCTCGATGTGCCGATCCGCGACGTGACCGGCGGTTACCGCGCGTTCCGCCGCGAGACCCTCGAAGGGCTCGGGCTCGACAAGGTCGCCTCGCAGGGGTACTGCTTCCAGGTCGACCTGGCCCGGCGCGCGGTCAGGGCCGGCTACCACGTCGTCGAGGTGCCCATCACGTTCGTGGAGCGGGAACTCGGCGACTCCAAGATGAGCCGGAACATCGTCGTGGAGGCGCTGTGGCGGGTCACCGCCTGGGGCGTCGGCGAGCGTGTCGGCAAGCTCACGGGCAAGGACAAGCAGGCCTAGGGCCGGTCCGCGGCTCCACCGTTGTGGCCGGTCGTCCCCTTATCCCGCACTGAGCCGCGCCCAGGCACACTGGGAGCATGACGACTGGCGTTTCCACCTCTCCGTCCACCGCCCGGCCCCGGCGTTCCCGGCTGCGCAGGTATCTGCCGCTGGGCATCGCCGTGTGGCTGGTGCTGGAGATCTGGCTGCTGACGCAGGTCGCCGGTGCGGCGGGCGGTCCCACCGTGTTCCTGCTGCTGGTGGCGGGCTTCGTCGCCGGCTCCGTGGTCATCAAGCGGGCAGGGCGGCGGGCCTTCCAGAACCTCAACGAGGCGCTGCAGCGTGGCGGGTCGCCGACGCGCGGTGGTGGCAACGGCCTGATGATGCTCGGCGGACTGCTGCTGATGATCCCTGGGCTGATCTCCGACGCGGCCGGCCTGCTCCTGCTGCTCCCGCCGGTCCAGAAGGCCGTGAGCCGCTTCGCGGAGCGTGCCCTCGACCGGAGCCTGAGCAAGGCCGCCCCGGGCACCCTGGGCGACGCCTTCCAGCAGGTCCGCATCCACCGCCCCGACGGCAAGGTGGTGCAGGGCGAGGTGATCAGGGAGGACGCCGGCCGGGAGCCGGGGGAGCAGTGGCCGCCCCTGACCCGCTGAGCCGGGCTCGGCCGAGCGGCTGAGCCGAGAGTTCGGCCGTGCGGCTGAGCCGAGAGTTCGGCCGTGCGGCGGTCTCCTTCGCCGTCCGGTGCTCTTCGGGCAGCACGAAACCGCGGGCGCCGTACGTCTTCACGTACGGCGCCCGCGGTTATTCGTGTGTCTCGCGTTACGCGCTCTTGCGGCTGTCTCGCGGGTGAACGGCGATGTTCATCGCCCCCGAACGCAGAACCGCCAGGCGCTCCTCGAGGACCTCTTCGAGCTCCTCACGGGTGCGCCGCTCCATCAACATGTCCCAATGGGTACGCGCGGGCTTGGCCTTCTTCTCCTCAGGGCCGTCGCCGTCCACCAGGAGTGCCTGGGCCCCACAGACCTTGCACTCCCACTCCGGCGGGATCTCCGCCTCGACCGAGAAGGGCATCTCGAAGCGGTGCCCCTTCTCACATGCGTACTCCACGGCCTGGCGCGGAGCCAGGTCGATACCGCGGTCCGTCTCGTAGCTGGTCACTACGAGGCGCGTACCGCGAAGAGCTCGCTCACTCATGAATCGTGCCTCCCGGGCTTGTCGCCCACAGGACAGGTGTCGCTGTCGTCGTCATCCGGTCAACGTCCGGTCGGCGGTAAAGATTCCCGTTCCGAGTCCCGTTCCGGGTCATGCGTCGCCGTCGTAGCCGCCCCTTGTTCTACCCACAGGCGCCCGGTTTGTCACATCTGCTAGCAGATGTCACCCAGCGTTTCGGCATCTTTGACGCGCAGTAACGGTACGCCTGGCAGGCCAAACGCGTACACTACCGCCCTTTCGCGTCGAGCGCTAAATCGTTCCTAGATCCTTTCCGGAACCGGGTTGCCCGCCTCGCCGATCGCACGCCGGACCGGAACCCTCGCGAGCAGGACGAAACCGATGACGAAGAAGGCCACCAGCGAGATGATCGCGGAGCGATAGCTCCCGGTCAGCTGGTAGGTCACCCCGAACAGCAGCGGCCCGAGCCAGCTCATCCCGCGGTCGCTCATCTCGTACGCGGAGAAGTACTCGGCCTCCTTGCCCGGCGGCACCAGATGCGAGAACAGCGACCGGGACAGCGCCTGGCTGCCGCCGAGGACCAGCCCGATTCCCGACGCCAGCACGAAGAACCAGACCGGCGCCCCGGCGGGCAGGAAGTAGCCGGCCCCCAGCGTGACCGTCCAGGCCACCAGCGAGCCGAGGATCGTCCGCTTCGCCCCGTAGATCCGGGCCAGCCGCCCCATCGTCAGCGCCCCCGCCACGGCCAGCACCTGCACCAGCAGCACCGCACCGATGAGCGTCGACTGCCCGAGTCCCAGCTCCTCGGAGCCGTAGACCGAGGCCTGGGAGATCACCGTCTGGATGCCGTCGTTGTAGATGAGGTACGCCAGCAGGAAGCCGAGCGTCAGCGGATGCCGGCGCATGTCCCGGACGGTCGCCGTGAGCTGCCGCAGCCCGGGGGCCGTCGCACGTTCCACGCGCGCGTGCCGGTCGCGCAGCCGGCTCAGCGGTACGAGCGTGAAGACGCCCCACCACAGTCCGGCCGAGGCCAGACAGATGCGGACCGCGGCCGTCTCGGAGAGGCCGAAGGAGTCGTGCGCCGAGTACAGGACGAGATTGGCCACGAGGACCAGGGAGCCCGCCGCGTAGCCGAAGGCCCAGCCCCGGGAGGAGATCGCGTCGCGTTCCTCGGGCGGGGCGATCTGCGGCAGGTAGGAGTTGTAGAGCATCATCCCGACGGACTGCGCCGCGTTCGCCACGATGAGGAGCACCCCGCCGAGCAGATAGCGGTCGCCGTCGAGGAAGAACATTCCCGTCGTCGCCGCCGCCCCCGTGTACGCGGCTGCCCCGAGCAGCGGCTTCTTCCGGCCGGTGCGGTCCGCCGCCGCGCCCACCAGGGGCATCAGGACGACGGCCACGATCACCGACAGGGACACCGAGTAGGCGAAGAAGGAGCCCGCCCGGACGGGTATGCCCAGCGGATGCACATAGCCGTCGGCGTCGGCCGCCTTCTCGGCCACCGCGGTGAGGTACGGGCCGAGGAAGACGGTCAGAACGGTCGTCGAATAGACCGAGCACGCCCAGTCGTAGAAGTACCAGCCGCGCTGTTCGCGCCGCAGCCCCGCGGCCTCGTCGGCCGCCTGTGTCCGCACGGTCTCGGTGCCCACCCGTGCCCTCGCTTCCCCACTGAAGTGCCGTGCGAAGGCGCGGCCCGGTCGTCCCGGGTGCTCAGACCCAGACGCCGCGGTCCTCCATGACCTTGCGCAACGTGTCGATGTGATCGGTCATGATGCCATCGACACCGAGGTCCAGGAGCCGGTGCATCCGCTCCGGTTCGTTGATCGTCCACACGTGGACCTGCAGCCCGAGCGCGTGGGCGGCGCGGACGAAGCGCTCGTCGACCACCGGGACGCCCGACTGGGCCTCCGGAACCTGTGCGGCGACCGCGGAACGGCGCACCGAGGCCGGCAGCCCCCAGGAGCGCAGCCGCAGACTGAGCACCCCGCGGGTGCCGAACGAAGTGGCCAGCCGCGGCCCGGCCAGCCGCTGCGCCCGCAGTACCCGCGCCTCGGAGAAGGAGCCCACGCAGACCCGGTCCCAGGCGTTCGTGCGCTCGATCAGCTCCAGGAAGGGGCGCAGCGCAGGCTCCGCCTTGAGGTCCACGTTCCAGCGGACCTCGGGGAAGGTCTCCAGCAGCTCCTCGAAGAGCGGCACGGGTTCCCGTCCCCCCACGCGCGCGTTGGCCACGTCCCGCCACGGCAGGTCGGCGATGCGGCCCGCGCCGTCGGTGACCCGGTCGAGCGTGCTGTCGTGGAAGGCGACGAGCTTGCCGTCCGCCGTCGTGTGGACATCGGTCTCGATGTACCGGTAGCCGAGGTCGACCGCGCGCCGGAACTGCGCCACGGTGTTCTCCAGGCCGTCGGCGGCCCCGCCGCGGTGGGCGAAGGCGATGGGGCCCGGGTGGTCGAGGTAGGGGTGGCGTATCGCGGTGGTCACGGACGCAGTATCGCCCCTTCCGGTTGCCCGGTGGCAACGACTGTGCTTCGCCCCGGTGCCGAGGGGGCGGCGAAGACGCGCAGGAAGAACTGGGCGAGCGGGCCGATGGACAGTGCGTACAGGACGGTGCCGATGCCGACGGTGCCGCCGAGGGCGAAGCCGGTCGCGACGACGGTGACCTCCACGACGGTGCGGATCAGCCGGATCGAGCGGCCGGTGCGCCGGTTCAGCCCGGTCATCAGGCCGTCGCGCGGGCCCGGTCCGAAGTCGGCGGAGATGTAGAGGCCGGTCGCCATGCCGTTGAGCACGACGCCCGCGAGGAGAAGGGGCACCCGGACCGCCAGGGAGTGCACGTCCGGGAGCGCGGCCAGGGTGGTGTCCATGGCGAAACCGATCACCAGGACGTTGGAGACGGTGCCGAGCCCGGGGCGCTGCCGCAGCGGGATCCACAGCAGCAGGACGGCCGCCCCCACGATCGTCAGGACCAGACCCATGCTGAGCCCGGTGAGTTCGGCGAGCCCCTGGTGCAGGACGTTCCAGGGCTCCAGCCCGAGACCCGCCTTCACCAGGAGCGCGGAACTCGCGCCGTACAGCGCGAGCCCCGCGTACAGCATGAACAGACGTCGGCCGGGACGACTGGATCCGGGACGGCCGAGTCCGGGACGACCGGGGTGGCCGGGGCGGCCGGGAGTGGACATGAAATACCCCCCTGGGTGGTGACAGTGGCCTGATGCATGTCACTCTGTGGCTTGGAGTGGAAACCCATCCATGGCCAATTCGGGGAAGGTGGACTGATCGTCATGGCGCAGTGGACCTCAGCGGTGGGGGCCGCGCAGCTCGCCCGGCTGCTCACCTCCCAGCAGGACCGCCCGGCAGGCCCCGGCACGCGCCGTCCGCCCGCCTACCGCGCCCTCGCCGACGGCATCCGGCTCCTCGTGCTCGAAGGCCGCGTGCCGGTGGCCGCCCGGCTCCCCGCCGAGCGCGAACTGGCCCTGTCCCTCTCCGTCAGCCGTACGACGGTCGCGGCCGCCTACGAGGCCCTGCGCGCCGAGGGTTTCCTGGAGTCCCGGCGCGGCGCCGGCAGCTGGACCGCCGTACCGGCGGGCAATCCGCTTCCCGCGCGCGGACTGGAACCGCTGCCCCCGGAGGCCCTCGGCTCGGTGATCGACCTGGGCTGCGCCTCGCTGCCGGCGCCGGAGCCGTGGCTCACCCGTGCCGTGCAGGGGGCGCTGGAGGAACTGCCACCCTACGCCCACACTCACGGCGACTACCCGGCCGGACTGCCGGCCCTGCGCGCGATGATCGCCGAGCGCTACACCGCACGCGGTATCCCCACCATGCCCGAGCAGATCATGGTGACGACCGGCGCGATGGGTGCCATCGACGCGATCTGTCATCTCTTCGCGGGCCGCGGCGAGCGCATCGCCGTCGAATCGCCGTCCTATGCCAACATCCTCCAGCTGATGCGGGAGGCGGGCGCGCGACTCGTGCCCGTCGCCATGGCCGAGGGGCTGACCGGCTGGGACGTGGACCGCTGGCGTCAGGTCCTGCGCGAGGCGGCGCCCCGGCTCGCCTACGTCGTCGCCGACTTCCACAACCCGACGGGCGCGCTCGCCGACGAGGACCAGCGGCGTCGGCTGGTGGACGCGGCCCGCTCGGCCGGGACCGTGCTCGTGGCCGACGAGACGATGACCGAGCTGTGGCTCGACGAGTCGTTCGGCGAGGGTGCGATGCCGCGCCCGGTCTGCAGCTTCGACCCGGCGGGCTCGACCGTCGTCACGGTCGGCTCGGCCAGCAAGGCGTTCTGGGCCGGCATGCGGATCGGCTGGGTGCGTGCCGCCCCGGACGTGATCCGCAGCCTGGTCGCGGCGCGTGCGTATGCCGACCTCGGCACGCCCGTGCTGGAGCAGCTGGCCGTGAACTGGCTGTTCAGCACAGGTGGCTGGGAACAGGCCGTCGCTCTGCGGCGCAGCCAGGCGCGCGAGAACCGGGACTCCCTGGTGGCCGCGGTGCGCCGCGAACTGCCCGACTGGGAGTTCGAGATCCCCCAGGGCGGCCTGACCCTGTGGGTCCGCGCCGGCGGCCTCTCGGGCTCGCGGCTCGCCGAAGCGGGGGAGCGGGTCGGCGTCCGGGTCCCCTCCGGCCCCCGCTTCGGTGTCGACGGCGCCTTCGAGGGCTACCTCCGCCTCCCGTTCACGGTCGGCGGAGCGGTGGCGGAGGAGGCGGCTGCGCGCCTTGCGGCGGCGGCACGGCTGGTGGAGGCCGGGGCGACCGGTGGCGCCGAGGCGCCGCGCACGTTCGTGGCGTAGGCGAGCCGGCCGCTCCTGGTCCGGCTGCGGGTGTGCGGTGACTGGCCGTGCAGTTCCCCGCGGCCCTGGCGAGTTGCGGCACTGCCGGCCGCACAGGCGCCGCCACCGGCTGCGCGCGGTCGTGCCGGTGGGGCGCCGGGGACCGGTGCGGCGGCGCCCGGACGGCGCCCGGCCGCAGCCGACGGTCGCCTACGAACTCTCGGCAGCCACTGCCTCCGCAGCCAGCGGTTCCGTCTCGGGTACGGCCTCGACAGGAGTCGTCCGCGGCGGCAGCAGATCCAGCACCGCCTGCCGGTCGGCATCGGTGGTCGCGTCGTCGTAGGGATCGGGAGTCGACGGCACCTGGAGCCGATGCACCGGCCCCGACCCCAGCCGCGCATACCCCCGCCCGGGCGGCACCTGCGCCGGCGTCGTGGTGCGCGCCCGCATCCCCAGCACCGCCTCCACCTGCTCGGGCGCCGCGGGTCCCAGCACGACACGCGCGCGTGTGTGCTGGCGCACTCCCTCGCTCAACGCGTCCGCGCTGTCGAACTGTTCGGCCACGACCACGGTCACGTTCGCCGCGCGGCCGTGCCGCAGCGGCATCTGGAGGAGGGCCTGCGGATCCCTGCGGCCGTCCGCGGCCATGAGATGGGTGAAGACGCTCGGCCGGTCCAGCAGGATCCACAGCGGGCGCCGGGTGTCCTCGGGCGGGGCGTCGCCCGCCTGCCGGGCCCGGTTGACGGCGATGAGCCGCCGCTCGGTCTCCTGCGCGGCCCACTCCAGGCTGGCCAGCGCCCCGGCCGGCGCGCATTCCACGGCCAGCACCCCGTCCCGTCCGATCAGACAGGCGTACTCGCCGGTGCCGCCGCCGTCGACGATCAGTACGTCGCCGTGCCGGAGCGCCTGCAGGGCGATCGAGCGCAGCAGGGTCGAGGTGCCGCTGCCGGGGTGGCCCATGGCCAGCAGGTGCGGCTCGGTCGAGCGGATGCCGGTGCGCCAGACGACCGGCGGGACGTCGTGCTGTTCCTCTTCGTAGGAGAGGGGGAGCGTCCGCTGGACCTCGCTCGGATCGGTGAACCCGAGCACGGTCTCGCCCGGCGCGGTGACGAAGCGCTGGGCGGCGATGCCGGTGGGGAGCGGAGCGAGGACGGCCACCGTCAGCCGGTTGCCCTCCTCGTCCCACTCGAAGTGGTACTCACGGCCCCGCCCGGCCTTCGCGGTGAGCAGTTGCTCGATCCGCGCGCGGGCCGCGGCTTCGCCGTCCGGGAAGTACGCGGGGTAGCGGATCACGAGATGACCGAAGCGCCCGCCGTCGTCGAACTCGTGTGTGTCGAAGGCCTTTTCCCACTCCCCGCCGTGTGCGTACAGCGGAGTCGGGTCCTCGGCGGTGGAGAAGTACGGCACGAGCGCCTCGTACAGGGACTGGAGCCGCTCGGTCTGGGACTCGTCCGGCCCTTCGGGGGCCGCCGGGGTGCGGTCGCGGCCCTGCCAGGCCGCCGCCGCCATCAGGGTGATGGCGGCGAGCAGCGGTCCGTACGGAACCATCGCCACGAACAGGACCATCGAGGCCGCCAGGAACAGCAGCGGGCCACGCTTGTCCTTGGGCGTCTCGGCCCACCTGCGCCGCCCGGCCGAGGCCAGCCGGCGCAGCCCGCGCGAGACGGTGATCAGCGGGTGGAGGACATCGGTGGCACTGTCGGCCGCCGTCCGGGCCAGCTCCCGGCTCCGGGCGATCTGCGTCCGGGCGATCTGTGCGCTGTCTTTGCTCAGAATGCGGGGGAGAGGGCGCCGGGCCACTGCTGTCTCCTGTTGGTGCGTACGGGCGGGAGGTGGGGCGTCAGAACTTGATGCCGCCGAGGAGGCTCGCCAGGCTCTCGCCGCCGGCCTTGATGCTGGGGGCGATGGCCGTGCTCGACAGGTAGAAGCCGAACAGGGCCGAGACGGCGGCGTGCGAACCCTTGAGCCCGTCCTTCCTGAAGAAGAGGAAGACGATGATGCCGAGCAGGAGCACGCCTGACAGGGAGAGGATCATTTGAGGTCTCCTGGTGTCGAGAGGGGACAGTCACCATGAGTACTTCCAGGATCACAGGATGTATCTATACGATAAAAGGTGCAACCGGGTGAAATTCGGTTGATTTCCCCCGGTCGGCGGAGCCGTCATGGGCCGGTTGAGCAGGGCGCTTGCGTCCGGCGGGGTCTGCAGTGATCTTTACCTCGGGCACTTCGGGTCATGTGAGGCGCGAGCCAGTACCCTTGCGATTCACCTGAACGGTTGTAAGAGAGGCGGTCCGGCCGATGAGTGAAGCCCCCGACCCCGAGGTCGTGGAGCTGGCGACCAAGATCTTCGATCTGGCCCGGCAGGGGCAGGCCGAGGAGCTGGTGGCGTACGTCGACAAGGGTGTTCCGGCCAACCTCACCAACGACCGCGGCGACTCCCTCGTGATGCTCGCCGCCTATCACGGTCACGCCGGCGCGGTGCGCGCCCTGCTCGCCCGGGGCGCGGACGTGAACCGGATCAACGACCGAGGCCAGACCCCGCTCGCGGGGGCCGTCTTCAAGGGTGAGACGGAAGTGATCAAGGCCCTCCTGGAGGGTGGCGCCGATCCCGCCGCGGGTACTCCCTCGGCCGTGGAAACGGCACGCATGTTCGGTAAGGCGGAACTCCTGGAACTGTTCGGCGCACACTGATGCGGATGTCCTGACCAGGTACGACACACAAAACGGGGGAGGCGGTACGGGGCCGCCGGAAATACGGTCGCGGCAGCACACACCGCGGGTCATCATGACGACGTGATTCACGGACGCGATGGCTGGGCAGGTGTTGCCGCACCGCGCGGGCCGTGATGCGGTCCGCATGGGCCACCTACGAGAGGCAGAGAGAAATGGTCTACAGCAAGCAAGAGACGGCGGGCGCTCCGACGTTGTGTCACGCGGCCAGGTAGTGCGTGTTTCCCGGTTGCGTCGACGCTTGATGTGAGGCTGTTTCCCATGTTCGATCCGGTCATAGCGCCCAGCGGTACGCTGCTCGGCCTGCTCCAGCGCGGCCGTGGCGACGGCACGCTGCACGCGCTCACCGCCCCGCGAGCCGAGGCGCTCGCGGCCCTGAACCACTGTGTGCTGCGAGACCCCCGCCACGACTGGCAGGTGGAGAACCGCTCGCTCTACTACGCCCGGCTCTACCTCGACCTGAACGGCGAGCTGGACGCCATCGAGGCGCACCTCTTCGACCCCGAGGACGTCCTGGACACCGACGAGTCCCGCACCGGCCTGGCCCTGGCGGTCCTCGGGCACCTCGCCTCCTACGGCAGGCGGGACGCGCTCGAACTGCTGCGCAGGTACGCCGCCCACGGGTCCAGCTGGGCCTGGGCCCTGGACGAGCTGGCCCTCAGGGACGACGACGCGGGCCTGCGCGCCCTCGCCGCCCCGGTGCTGGCCCGTTTCCCCACCGACTCCGAGGGTGAGGCCGAGCTGGCCGCCGCCGTGCGCGACGCCTTCGAGCCGAGGCCCTGGCGGCTGTGGGCCGAGGATCCGCGCGAATCGATCGCCACGCGCGTGCGTGCCGCCCAGGAGACCGGCTGCTTCGACCGCTGGCAGCGCCAGATGCGGCCCACCGGGCCACGCCCCGGGTGGAGCGTGCGAGCCGTCTTCGAGTGGGCCCAGCAGGGCATCGAGCGCGGCGCCGCACTGCATGTCCCGGCCGCCCGCTGCCTGGTCGCCGTGGCCGGCCCCGAGGACCGGCCGGAGATCCTCCAGGCCGCGAGGAACGGCATCGACGGCGCCCGCTGCACGGCGCTGCGCTACCTGGCCGACAGCAACGACCCCGACGCCCTCGACCTGATCGAGGCCGCCGTCGTCGACGGGACGACGGTCGTCGTGGAGGCCGCCGTCGACGCCTTCGAACGGATGCGCAGCATCGCCGCCGTGGACCGTGCGCGCCGCTGGGCCCAGCGCCCCGACGTCCTCGGCGCCGCCGCCGGACGCATGCTCGCCTGCCGCGGCGGAGCCCAGGACAGCGACCTCGTCCTCGGCGCCCTGCGCGAGGCCGTACGGGGCGAAGGCCCCGACGCGCCCACCCTGTGGACCCTGGTGGACGGTGCCGGACGCCTCGGCATCGCCTGCGCGGCCCCCGTCCTGCGCCATGTCTACCGCGAGACGGCCTCCTCCCATCTCCGCGGCCGCGCCGCCCGTGCCCTGGCCGCCACCGATCCCTCCTTCGCCACCGGATTCGCCGTCGAGTGCCTGTGGGACTGCGAGGAGACCACGCGGGAGATCGCCGCCCGGCACGCCGAGACCGGCGACGCCCGGGTCGTCGAACGACTCCGCCGCCTCGCCGCCGACCCGGCCGAGGAGGACGAGGTACAGACAGCGGTCCGCAGCCGCTTCGGACCGGACGCAACGGCCATGTGACCTCGCCGGGCACCGTCACACGCATATGGGACGGGCGGGAGACCGCCCGTCGGGTGAACACCGGGTGACCCGCGGGTCAGGCGGACATGGCGGCCGGCTGACCCGCTCGGGTGTGCAGTCCAACGCTCATGGGACGTTCCCCGTCCGGAAAGATCGACGTTGACGCCGCCACGTCCGGCGCGGCGACAACACCCGTATGCGTGTCGTCATAGTGACCGAATCCTTTCCCCCCGATGTGAACGGCGTCGCCCACTGCGCGCTCCAGACAGCTCGGCACCTCGTGGATCGCGGCCACCACCCGCTCGTCGTCGCGCCGGCCACCGCACCTGGCACCAAGGCCGACGCCCTCGAGGCTCCGTGCCCCGTCGTCCGTGTCCCCTCCCTCCCTCTTCCCGGCTACCCCCAGGTCCGCGTCGCCCTCCCCAGCCGGCGCCTCGCCGCGGCGTTCACCGAGCACCGCCCCGATGTGGTCCACCTGGCCAGTCCCTTCGTCCTCGGCGTCCGTGGCATGGCCGCCGCCGCCCGCTTCGGCATCCCCGCCGTGGCCGTCTACCAGACCGACCTGGCCGGATACGCCCGCACCTACATGGGCGCGGGCGAGGCGGCCGCCTGGCGCCGGATCCGCTCCGTGCACTCCGCCGCCGACCGCACCCTCGCCCCGTCCAGCGCAGCCCTGCACGACCTGGAGACACACGGCGTACCGCGGGTACGGCTGTGGCCGCGCGGTGTCGACACCGTCCGTTTCCGGCCAGAGCACCGCGACGAGGCACTGCGCCGCGAACTGGCCCCGAACGGCGAGCTGATCATCGGCTACGTCGGCCGGCTCGCCCCCGAGAAGCAGGTCGAACTCCTGGCCGGTGTCTGCGGCCTCGAGGGCGTCCGGGTCGTGATCGTCGGCGACGGCCCCAGCCGGGCCCACCTGGACGAGGCCCTGCCCGGCGCGGTCTTCCTGGGCCGCCGCACCGGCGACGAACTCGCCCGGATCTTCGCCTCGCTGGACCTGTTCGTGCACACCGGCCCCTTCGAGACCTTCTGCCAGACCGTCCAGGAGGCCATGGCCAGCGGCGTTCCGGTGGTCGCACCCGCCGCGGGCGGCCCGCTGGACCTGGTCGCCCACGGCCGCACCGGACTGCTCGTCCCGCCGCGCGACGCGAACGCCGTCACGGAGGCCGTACGCACCCTGACCGGGGAGCCGAACCTGCTGGCCTCGTACGGCGCCGCCGGGCGGGCCATGGTCGAGGGCCGCACCTGGGCCGCCGTCGGCGACCGCCTGATCGCGCACTACGAGGACGTGCTCGCCGCGCGCCAGAAGACGGTGGTGACGGTATGACCGGCTCACCCCTGCGCATCGTCCGGCTGGCCAACTTCGTCACCCCGGCCTCCGGCGGCCTGCGCACGGCCCTGCACGAACTGGGCAAGGGCTTCCGGGCCGCGGGCCACGAGCCGGTGCTCATCGTGCCGGGCGAGCGGCACACCGACCGCGAAACGGAGCAGGGCCGGGTCATCACCCTGCCCGGACCGGTGCTGCCCGGCACCGGCGGTTACCGCGTCCTGACCGACAAGCGGCGCGTGGCCGGCCTCCTGGAGGACCTGGCCCCGGACCGTCTGGAGGTCTCCGACCGCACCACCCTGCGGTGGACCGGCCGCTGGGCGCGCCGCGCGCGCGTGCCCGCCGTGATGGTCTCCCACGAGACCGCCGACGGCGTGCTGCGCACCTGGGGCCTGTCCGAGAAGCTCGCCGCGCGGACGGCGGACTCCCTCAACACCCGCACCGCGCACGTCTACTCACGGATCGTGTGCACCACGGAGTTCGCCGAGCGCGAGTTCGTACGGATCGGCGCGCGCAACGTGGTACGCGCCCCCCTCGGCGTCGACCTGATGGAACGCCACCCCGCGCTGCGTGACCCGGCCCTGCGCGCGCTGCACGCGCGCGGGAACGAGGCGCTGCTCGTGATGTGCTCCCGGCTGTCCGTGGAGAAGCGGCCCGGCACCGCCCTGGACGCCCTGGAGGCACTGCTGCGCCGCGGCAGGCGGGCGGTGCTCGTGGTGGCCGGGGACGGCCCGCTGCGGGCCCGGCTGGAGCAGCGTGCGCGGGAGCGCGGGCTGCCGGTGAAGTTCCTGGGGTACGTCGCCGACCGGGCCGCGCTCGGCGCGCTCCAGGCGTCCGCCGACGTGTGCCTGGCACCCGGACCCGCCGAGACCTTCGGGCTGGCCGCCCTGGAGGCGCTGGCGTGCGGGACACCCGTGGTCGCCAGCGCCTCGTCGGCGCTGCCCGAGGTGATCGGGGCCGCGGGGGCCGCTGCCGCCGACCGCGCGGACGCGTTCGCGGACGCCGTGGAACTGCTCCTGTCGCGCACCGAGCCCGAGCGGCGGGAGGCGGCACGCGCGCGTGCGGAGTGCTTCGGCTGGGGAACGGCGGTGGAGGCGTTCCTCGCGGCGCACGACGCGGAGGTGCTGAAGCGCGCCGACGCCCCGGCCCGGCCCGGTGCCCGGGAGGGCGTGGCATGAGATCCGTCCGCTTCGTGGCCCTCGGGGACTCGCTCACCGAGGGCGTCGGCGACCCGGCCGGGGACGGCTGGCGGGGCTGGGCGGCGCTGCTGGCCGGCGGTCTCGCCGAGGACGCCGGACAGGTGGAGTTCACGAACCTCGCCGTCAGCGGGGCGCAGACACGGGACGTGCTCGAACGGCAGACCCCGGCCGGTCTCGAACTGCGTCCCGACGTGGTGTCCGTGGTCATCGGCGTCAACGACACGCTGCGCCACACCTTCGACATCCACGCCGTGGCCGACCGGCTCGACCGGGTGTACGCGGCCTTCACCGCCCAGGGCGCCACGCTCCTCACCGCCTGTCTGCCCGACCCCGGCGCGATGCTCGGCCTCCCGGGCGCCCTCGCCCGCCCGCTGGCCCGCCGGCAGCGGGCGGTCAACGCGGTCGTCCACGAGCTGTCCGACCGGTACGGGGCCGTCCACCTGCACGCCGCGGAGGGCACCTGGCTCACCGACCGCGCCCTGTGGAGCGCGGACCGGCTGCACCCGGGCGAGCGCGGGCACCGGCAGCTCGCCGTGCACTTCCACCGCCTGCTCACCGTGGCGGGCCGGGCCGGCGGCACGCCGCCGTCGCCCGAACCGGAGTTCGCCGCCCCGACCCGCTCGGCGAGCCTGCTGTGGCTCGCCACCGCCGGCACCGCCTGGGTGATCCGGCGCTGCAACGATCTGCTGCCGCAGCTGCTGCGGCTGGCCGCCGACGAAGTGCGCCACCGCGCGCGGGGCACCAGCGCCCGCCTGGACCTGCACGCCTCCGCCGCCGTGTCCGAGGCGCTGGCTGCGCTGACGAGGACGGAGCAGCCGGACACCGGCGGTGCCGACGCCGAGGCTCAGCGGCGCCGCACCGCCACGAACCGCACCGTGGTGCCCGGGACCGCCTGCGCGGCCGCCGGGAGATCGGCGCCGCGGACCACCGCGATCACCGGATAGCCCCCGGTGGTCGGATGGTCGGCCAGGAACACCACCGGACGGCCGTCCGGTGGTACCTGAACCGCGCCGAGCACCATCCCCTCGCTGGGGAGTTCGCCGGTCCGGGCCCGCTCCAGGGCGGGCCCCTCGGTACGCAGACCGATCCGGTTGCTCGCCGAGGAAACCCGGTACGCGCGCGTGGTCAGATCCCGGACCGCGCGCGCGGTGAACCAGTCGTCGCGCGGGCCCGGAGTCACCCGGAGCACGAGTTCGGCCGGCGGACGCGGCTGCGGGACGGCGTCCACGCGCGGGGGAGGGCCGGCCGGGGTGCCCAGCGGCAGCACCCTGCCGTCCGTGAGCGGTGCGGGGCCGAGGCCGGACAGCAGGTCGGTGGCACGGCTGCCGAGGACCGGCTCCACCGCGATGCCGCCGGACACGGCCACATAGGCGCGGACACCGGCCACCGCCGCCCCCACCTCCAGCAGCGCACCGGCGGGCACGGTGACCGGGGCGCCCCAGGCCGCCGGACGGCCGCCCACGGCGACCGGGCAGGGCGCGCCGCCGACCGCCACGGTCACCGTCGAACGGGGGCGCAGGGCACAGCCGTCGAGGGTGGTCTCCAGGACGGCCGCGTCCGGCGGATTGCCGGCCAGCCGGTTGACGAGGGCCGCCGCCTGCGGGTCGAGCGCTCCGGAGCGGGGCACGCCGAGGTGCGCGTACCCCGGCCGCCCGCGGTCCTGCACGGTGGTGAGCGCCCCGGCCCGCACGACGACGAGAGCACGGTCGGTCATACGGCCCCCATGGGCGCGAGGCTGTCGCGGGGATGGCCGGTCATGCCTCACCCACCGGCACGAAGCGCACGCGCGCGCCCGGTGAGAGCAGCGCGGCCGGTACGCGCGTGTGGTCCCACAGCACCGCCTCCGCCGTGCCGATCAGCTGCCAGCCGCCCGGCGAGGAACGCGGGTACACACCCGTGTACGGCCCCGCAAGCGCCACGGCACCGGCCGGTACCGCCGTGCGCGGGGTGGCCCGGCGTGGGACGTCGTAGCGGGCGGGCAGCCCGGTGAGGTAGCCGAAGCCGGGTGCGAACCCGCAGAAGGCCACGGTGAACTCGGTGCCGGCGTGGATCCGGGCCACCTCGGGCTCGGACACCTTCCAGTGCGCGGCGACCTCGGCGAGGTCCGGGCCGTCGTACCGCACGGGCAGCTCGATCAGCTCCCGTACGCGCGGGGGAGCGGGAGGTATCTCGGAGGAGGTCAGTTCGGATGCCCAACGGACCGGGTCGGCCAGGCCGTCGAGCAGGACCGTACGGGCCGCCGGGACGATCTCCCGGACGGCCAGCGAGCCCTCCGCGCGCCGCCGCAGCAGCTCCGCGTGCAGGGCCTGTGCCTGCTCGCCCGAGTCGACCTCCACCAGCAGGGCGTCGTCACCGACGGGAAAGGCCCTCATGCGAAGGCCTCCACCCGCACGCCTGCCGCCCCCAGCCGCTCGCGCACCCGGCGGGCCAGCTCGACCGCGCCGGGCGTATCGCCGTGCAGGCACAGTGAGCGGGCGCGTACCCGGATGCGCGCGCCGGAGTGCGCCGCCACCGTGCCTGAGCGCGCGAGGCTCACCGAGCGCTCCACCACGGCGTCCGGATCGGTCACCACGGCGCCGTCCCGGTCGCGCGGCACCAGCGTGCCCTCGTCGGTGTAGGCGCGGTCGGCGAACGCCTCCGTGACGGCCGGCAGGCCCGCCTCGGCGGCCAGCTCCAGGACCCGCGAGCCGGGCAGCCCGAGCACCGGCAGCGAACCGTCGGCCAGGAGGACGCCGTCGACCACGGCCGCGGCCTGCTCCGCGTCGTGCACGACCCGGTTGTAGAGCGCGCCGTGCGGCTTGACGTACGCCACGCGCGCGCCCGCGGCCCGCGCGAACACCTCCAGGGCACCGATCTGGTAGGCCACTTCGGCCGCCAGCTCGGCGGGCGGCACGTCCATCGCGCGCCGCCCGAACCCGGCGAGGTCCCGGTAGGAGACCTGCGCGCCGATCGTCACCCCGCGCTCGGCGGCCAGCTCGCACACCCGGCGCATGGTGGCCGCGTCCCCGGCGTGGAACCCGCAGGCCACGTTGGCGCTGGTGACGACGGACAGCAGCTGTTCGTCGTCGGTCAGCCGCCAGCGGCCGAAGCCCTCGCCGAGGTCGGCGTTCAGATCGATCGCGGTCATGGTCTTCCGAGTCTCCGGTTCTCGTGTCGGGTACTGCTCGCCGGCGTCGGCCGACGTGCCGGTGTCAGTCGACGCCCACCACGCGGTACTGCTCGTCGCGGGCGTCGGTCAGGAACATCCGGCCCGGTGCGTGGGTGATGGCGAACGGCGGTCGCGAGGCCATCACGGCCGCCTGCGGGGTCACGCCGCAGGCCCAGAACACCGGGATGTCGTCGGGAGCGGCGTCCACCGGGTCGCCGAAGTCGGGCCGGCCGAGGTCCGTGATGCCGAGCGCCGCGGGATCGCCGCAGTGCACGGGGCCGCCGTGCACGGCCGGCAGCAGGCCGCTCTCCCGGATCGCGGTGCGCAGGTGCTCGGGCGGCACCGGGCGCATGGACACCACCATCGGGCCGCGCAGCCGGCCCGCCGGGCGGCATTGCCTGCCGGTCACGTACATCGGCACGTTGCGGCCCTGCTCGACGTGCCGGATCGGGACACCCGCACCGGCCAGCGCCCACTCGAAGGTGAAGCTGCAGCCGAGCAGGAACGACACCAGGTCGTCCCGCCAGTGCGCGCGCACGTCCGTCGGCTCCTCGACCAGCTCGCCGTCCTGCCACACCCGGTAGCGCGGCAGGTCGGTGCGCAGGTCCGCGCCCTCCGCGAGGACGGTGGTGGTGGCGCCCGCGTCCGTGACGTCCAGCACCGGACACGGCTTCGGGTTGCGCTGGCAGAACAGCAGCATGTCGTAGGCCCAGTCGGCCGGCACCGAGATCAGGTTCGCCTGTGTGCTGCCTGCCGCGACACCGGCCGTGGGGCCCGCCAGGCCCTCCCGGAAGCGGGCCCGCGCCGTTTTCGCGCTCCACGCGTGCGCGTGCTCGTCGACGAGGGTCACGGGCCGGTCCTCGGTACGGTTCACCCGCGTCACGCCAGCTCCTTCCCGCGCGTCTCCGGCAGCCCGAGCAGCGCAACCGCCGCGAGGCCGTAGCCGATCGCGCCGAAGACCAGCGCACCGCCCACGCCCCAGCTGTCGGCCAGGAAGCCCACCAGGGTCGGGAACACCGCGCCCACCGCGCGGCCCGTGTTGTACGTGAAGCCCTGCCCGGTGCCGCGCACCGCCGTCGGGTACAGCTCGCTCAGGTAGGAGCCGAAGCCGCTGAAGATCGCCGACATGCAGAAGCCGAGCGGGAAACCGAGCACCAGCAGCAGGGTGTCGGCGCCGTGCGGGATGTTCGCGTACGCGAGGATGCACACGGCCGAGAGCAGGGCGAACAGCCAGATGTTGCGGCGCCGGCCGAGCCGGTCGGTGAGGTGGCCGCCGGTCAGGTAGCCGAGAAAGGCGCCCGAGATCAGGAAGGTCAGATAGCCGCCGGTACCGACGACGGACAGGCCGCGTTCGGTCTTCAGGTACGTCGGCACCCAGGTCGCCAGCGTGTAGTAGCCACCCTGCACGCCGGTGGACAGCAGCCCGGCGAAGACCGTGGTGCGCAGCAGACCGGGCTCGCCGTCCCTGCCGGGCCGGAAGATCGCCGCGAACGAACCGCTCCGGGGGTTCTGTTCACGGGCCGCCGTCGCCTCGGGCGCGTCGTGCACCCGCCGGCGCAGCCACACCACGAGCAGCGCGGGCAGCGCCCCGGTCCAGAACATGACGCGCCAGGCGAGATCGTCGCCGGCGAAGGAGAACACCAGCGTGTAGACGATCGCGGCCAGCGCCCAGCCGACCGCCCAGGAACTCTGGACCGCGCCGAGCGTACGGCCCCGGTGCTTCGCGCTCGCGTACTCGGCCACCAGGATCGCCCCGACCGCCCACTCGCCCCCGAAGCCGAGCCCCTGCAGGGCCCGGAAGACGAGCAGCGTTTCGTAGTCGGGCGCGAAGCCACAGGCCACCGTGAAGACCGCGTACGTGATCACGGTGATCATCAGGGCCCGGACGCGGCCCACGCGGTCCGCGATCACGCCCGCAACGGCACCGCCGATCGCGGAGACCACCAGCGTGACGGTGGTGAACAGGGCGGTCTGGCCGCTGTCCAGGCCGAAGTACGCGGCGAGCGCCACCATGCTCAGCGGCAGTGTGAAGTAGTCGTATGAATCCAGGGCATATCCGCCGAAAGCTCCGGCGAAGGCGCGCCGGCCGTTCGGGCCGAGGGCGTGCAGCCAGCCGAACGCGCCGTCCTCGGCGGCGCGTTCACCCTGTTCCGGTCGTGCGCCCGCGGTCACCGGCCGGGGCGGAGGGGTCGTGCTCATGGGCACCTCGCAGAGAGGGACGGAGGGTGCGGGAACTGAGCAGTGCCGTGCGGAAGCTGTGCCGTGCTGAAGCTGTTGCGTGCGGAGCACCGTAGAGGATCGTTCAACGATCCTTCAATACCCACGTTGTCTCGTTCCGGGGTCTGCGATTGAATTCCGGGCATGGCAGAGCAGCTGACGGGACTGGCCGACGACCGTGCCCTCCTGGGGCGCACCAGCACCGCCGAACGGGTCTCCGACATCCTCCGGAGCCGGATCGCCGAGGGCTATTTCCCGCCGGGCACCCGCCTGTCCGAGGACGCCATCGGCGGCGCGCTCGGGGTCTCCCGCAACACCCTGCGCGAGGCGTTCCGGCTGCTCACCCACGAGCGTCTGCTCGTCCACGAACTCAACCGCGGGGTCTTCGTCCGGGTCCTGACCGTGGAGGACGTCGAGGACATCTACCGCACCCGGGCCCTGGTCGAGTGCGCGGTCGTCCGGGGCCTCGGCGAGCCGCCGTACCCGCTCGACGGCCTGGCCGCCGCCGTCACCGAGGGGCAGCTGGCGACCCACGAGAATGACTGGAAAGCACTGGGTACGGCCAACATCCACTTCCACCGGGAACTGGTCGCCCTCGCCGGCAGCGAACGCACCGACGAGCTGATGCGCAGCGTCTTCGCCGAGCTGCGGCTCGCCTTCCACGTCGTGGACGACCCGCGCCGGCTGCACGAGCCCTACCTCGCCCGCAACCGGCAGATCCTGCAGGCGCTGCAGGACGGTGACCGGCGCGGCGCGGAACGGCTGCTGGAGACCTACCTCACGGACTCGCTGGAGCGGGTCGTCGAGGTGTACCTGCGACGGGTCGGCGAGGACGGCACCGGCGCCTCCTGAGCGGTGAACCGCACCGGCGCCTCCTCAGCGTCTGTGACGGCCGTCGTTTCTGCGCCGTTTTAGTCGTTGTCAGACCGAGGACCTAGTCTGTGCACCGTGACTTCGCCTGCATCGACGGACCGCGTTCCGGCCCAGCTCAGCGCGGGACCGCGCCCGGCACCGGGCCCGGCCGCCGACGAGGGGCTGGCCCGTCGGCTGCGCGCGCTCGCCTGCACCGCGCCGCTGCACGACCTCGACGTACGCAAGGCCAATCTGGCCGGCGAGTACTCGGTGTACGGCATGGCCGAGGTGGCCCTGTCCGCCATCGACCTGGTCACGCTGAACATGGACTTCGACACGGGCGCCGACCACGAGCAGATCGTCGCCCGGCTCGTCCCGCGCATCGCAGCCCAGGCCCCGGACCGCCCCGTGGCCGAGCACGAGCGCGTGGCCCGCTGGGTCCTGGAGAACCTGATCAACGTCGGCAGCGTGGACCGCGGCTTCCGCGCGGTGTACGGCACCTTCGCGCCGGACGGCACCTACGTCCGCCGTGACTACGACTTCAAGCTGATCGAGGAGGTCCCCGGCCCCGGCGGCACGGTCTACCTCCGTACGACGGACGAGGCGGTCAACGTCCTGGTCGGCGCCCTGGACACCGATGTCACCAGCGCGCAGATCGCCGCCGAGGTCAAGCTGGAGGTGCTGATCAACCGCGGCCGCCTCGCCGACGCCCAGCTCGCCGCCGAGCAGGCCCGCTACCGCACCGTGCAGTACTCGGAGACCCTGCGCCGCGCCCTGGAGGCCACCCGGCGCAACGTCCGCGCGGTCGACTGGCTGGGTGCCGTGCCCGACATGATCGCCGAGGCCCTGGACCACGTGGCCGATCGGTACCGCCACGAGAACGCGATCCTCACCAACATCCGCAAGGCCCGCGACGAGACCGAGGAGTCCGAGCACAAGCGGCGCGCCGCCGAGCTGGTGGACATCGTCAAGGACTGCATCCGGCGGCACACCCAGCTCCAGTCGCGCCTGCTGGAGGCCGGCCCCCTGTTCCGTGCCGAACAGGACCGCCAGGCCTTCGCCACACCCGCGGCGACCTCCGGGACGGACCTGTACGGCCACGTGGTCGCACCCGTGCTGCCGCTGCCCCTGGAGCAGGCGATCCGGGTCACGGACGCGTTCTTCGCCAACGGCACGGGGTTGCGTACGCCGGTGTCGGTGCGGGTCACCGACCTCGTGGACATACTGCTGACGCCACCGGTGGAGCGGGAGCACCTGGGCGCGGAGATGCCGGAGCCCGACCTGATCGCGACGCCGGACGACAGCCGGTTCAGCGACGAACAGCTGGCCGCGGCGACGGAGTTGCTGGACCTGCCCGCCGATGCGCCGCGGAGGCTGTCCGGGCTGCTGGCGGAGGCCAGGGACTCCGGGGGGTTCGATCTGGCGTACCTGGTCGCCCTGCTGGCCGTCCACGCGGCCAGTCCCGCCGTGGGTACGGCGTATCGCCAGGGCGAGGAGAAGCTGTTGTTCGCCGTGGACGACGGGACCGAGCTGGACGATCCGGACTTCGGCGGAGCCGATCTGATCGTCGGGACCGCCCTGCTCGACGCGGCCGGGATGGCGGCGGATCGGACGGAAGCGGCGTGATGGCCCTGCCGGTGGGCGAGCTCGGGTCCGTCGTCGCTGGTCGCGCTCCGCGGCGGCGCCGCACGCAGCCCCGTACCCCTTGGGGGGTCGCACCCTCCCCCAGTTCCAAGAGCAAGGAGTTGTGTCCGTGAGCGAGCACGTCGAGTGGAGTGAGGCGGAGAGCCCCGCCGCGCCGGCGACCACCGCCGTCACCCCCGCCGACGCCGCCGACGCGGCGCGGCTCGTCGCCTTCGGGCTGCAGCCCAAGCTGCAGCCGGCGCGTGACCAGGAGTACACGGAGCTGCTGCGCCGCTACCGTGACGACCCGGCGTTCGCGCGGCTCGCGGACGCCGTCGCCGCCGGTCTCGGGCTCGTCGTGCTGGAGGTGTCCCCGCGCGCGGGGATGGCCGTGACGGCCGCCGAGGACTCGGTGTTCGCGGTCCGCATGGGCGACTACGCGCGTCGCACCGCCGCCGACTCGGGGGACCGGTTCCTGCACGGACTGGCCCATCTCGCCGTGGCCGCGCTCGCGTTCCCGCGCCCGGAGGACCTCGCCGACGACTCCTACATCGGCCGGGTCACCGTCAACGGTGTCGACGCCTTCGTACGGCAGGCGTGCCGCCGGCTCGAGGAGCGTGCCGAGGAGCAGGGCGACAACACCGACCCGGCGACCGACGCGCCCGGGCTGGAGGCCGCCTGGCGGATCTGGGCCAGACGCAGCGCGACCGGCGCCACCAAGGACGCCCGCAGGCTCGCCGGTTCCACCACGGGCATCGTCGGCAAGGCGGCCGCCTTCCTCACCGACTCGGGCTTCCTGCAGCGCACCGGTGACGACCACGGCGGCACCTACCGCACCACGGCCCGCTACCAGCTCCAGGTGCGCGACATGGCCGGCACCGCCGCGATGGCCGAACTGCTGGAGCTGGGCGTCGTCCCGGTCACCGACGGCACGGCCACCCTGCTGCCCGCCGACGACACCGACGAGCTGGACCTGGTGGCCGACGCCGGTCTGCCGTTCCACGCGCCTTCGCACCGCTGACAAACCTCCCCGATCTGCCAGAAGACTGACGAGAGTCCGCCATGTACGAGCTGTCCCGGGTCCGCCTCTACTCCATCGGGCCGGCCGGTGCGCGCTACGCCGACACCGTGCTCGACCTGCGGGGCGTCGGCGAGCCCGTGCCCGACCCCGCGCCCATGCAGGCGGAGTTCTTCGAGGAGGAGCCGGCCGGACCGCCGCGCCGCCCCGCACCCGCGGGCGTGCTGTTCCTGGAGAACGGCGGCGGCAAGTCCGTGCTGCTCAAGCTGATCTTCTCGGTGATGCTGCCCGGACACCGCAACACCCTCGGCGGCGCCAGCTCCGGCGTGCTGCGCAAGTTCCTGCTCGCCGACGACTGCGGGCACGTGGCGCTGGAGTGGCAGCACGTGCTGACCGGCGAGTGCGTGGTCGTCGGCAAGGTCAGCGAGTGGCGCGGACGCCAGGTCTCCAACGATCCGCGGAAGTTCGCCGAGGCCTGGTACTCCTTCCGGCCCGGCCCCGGCCTGAGCCTGGACAACCTGCCCGTCGCCGAGTCCACCGCCGTACGGCCGCCCGTCGAGGGCGCCTCGGGCGCCCAGGGCCGTCGCCGCACCATGAAGGGCTTCCGCGACGCCCTCACCGAGGCCGGCAAGGCCTACCCGCATCTGGAGGTGCACTGGGAGGAGATCCACGACCGCTGGATCGAGCACCTCGGCGACCTCGGCCTCGACCCCGAACTCTTCCGCTACCAGCGGGAGATGAACGCCGACGAGGGCGAGGCGGCCGGACTCTTCGCGGTGAAGAAGGACTCCGACTTCACCGACCTGCTGCTGCGCGCGGTCACCGACACCCGCGACACCGACGGCCTCGCCGACCTGGTCAGCGGCTTCGGCAACAAGCTCGGCCGGCGCGCCGAGCTGATCGCCGAACGGGACTTCACGGCCGGTTCCGTGGACCTGCTCGGGCGGATCGTCGAGGCCGCCGAGGCACGCGCGCGTGCGCGTGACATCCACGCCGGCGCCGAGCGCCGCACCCGCACACTGGCCCGGCGCCTTTCCGCGCGGGCCCTGCAGGAACGGGTGCGGGCCGCCGACCTCGCGCAGCGCGTCACGGCCGCCGCCTACGCCGTCACGCACTCCGAGGGCGGCCGGGAGCGCAGCGCGCTGGTCGCCGCCGAACTCGCCTTCCGGCACGCCTCCCTGGCGCTCGCCGCCGCAGAGAAGTCCGCCGCCGCGCAGAAGCGCGAGCTGGCCGACGCGCGCACGCTGCACTCCGCCTGGCAGGCCGCCGAGGCCGTGCTGCGGCACCGCGCCGCCGCCGACCGCGTCGCGCGCGTGTCCGCCGCGATCCAGGAGGCCGAGCGGGACGCGGCGCCCGCGCTCGCCGCCCGGGCCAAGGCCGCCGTGGACCTCGTACGGGCCCTGCACACGGCCGCCGAGAGCGCCGAGGCCCTCGCCAACGAGGAGGAGGAGCGCTCCGCCGCGCTCCAGGAGGTGAGCGACTCCGCCTACCGGGACTCCACCTCCGCCGCCACCGAGGCGCAGCGCGCCCGCAGTGAGGCCGGGCACCTGCGCCAGCGTCTCGCCGAGGTCGAGCAGGAGACGGCCGAGGCGGTCCGCGCGGGCTGGCTCGACGACAGCGCACCGGACGCCGACCCGGCCCGTGCCGCCCTCGCCGCAAGCGACGCCGAGAAGACCGCCGTGGCCGCCTGGGACACGGCCCGGGAGGCCGCCCGCAAGGCGACCGAGCATGCGCGCGAGGCGGCCACCGCCGAGTCCCGCGCGGAGCTGACCGCGGCCCGCGCGGCGGACGCGGCGACGGCGGCCGAGCGGAGCCACGAGGCTGAGCGGTGCCTTGCCGAGGCGCTCGCAGCCGAGGAACGGCTCGCGGAGCTGCTGAGCCTGCCGGGCGCAGCCGGCACTGCGCGGGCCGCAGTGCCCGGCCCCAGGTCGGGAGCGGCCGACGGCTCGACCGCGCGCGCGGGCGACGCGTCCGAGGACTCACCCTCCCTCGCCGAGAGCCCGCTCAGCCCCGAGGAACTCGACCGCTTCGCCGACGAGTTGCGCGGGCTTCTCGACGACGCCGTGACGACCGCCGAACGGCACCTCTTCGAACTGCGTACCGCCGCGGCCGACGACGCCCGCATCCTCGGGGCCCTCGGCGACGGCGGACTGCTGCCGCCCGGCCCGGACGTGCTGGCCACCGTGGAGTTCCTCGGCGAGCACGGCATCCCCGCGCTGCCCGGTTGGCGCTACCTCGCGCAGGCTGTCGACCCCGCCGACCACGCGCGCGTGCTCGCCGCCCGCCCCGAACTGGTCGACGGCGTCATCATCACCGACCCGGACACGCACGCGCGTGCCCGTGAGGCGCTCAGCGACGCCGCCCTGCTGCCGCGCTCCGCCGTGGCCGTCGGCACGGCCGCCGCCCTGCTCGCCCCGACCCCTGCGCCCGACGCCACCCCGGGTGACGTCTTCCTGGTGCCGCCGAACCCGGCCATGCACGACGAGCACGCGGCCGACGAGGAACGGCAGGCGCTGCGCGCGCGGGCCACCGAGCGCGACGAGGAGATCCGCTCCCTCGCCGCCCGCCTCGGCAAGGACCGCGAACTGGCCGCGCGGCTCGCGTCCTGGCGCACCGGCTGCCCGGCCGGACGCCTCACCGAACTCGCCGAGGCCGCCGGGGAGGCGCGCGCGTTCGCGGAGGAGGCCGAGGCCGAGCTGGCCGAGGCGCGCACCGCACGCGCGGAGACCGACGAGGCCGCCGCCGAGGCCACGCAGGTCCGTGACGAGCGGCAGGAGGCCGCACAGAAGGCCCGCCGTGCCGCCGACGCCCTCGCCGGACTCGCCTACCGGCTGCGCGAGCGCGCCGGCTGGCAGGTCAAGCTCCGTGAACTCGCAGACGAGGCCGCCGAGTCGGAGGCCCGCGCCCAGACCTGCCTGGAGCGCGCCCGCGCCGCCGACGAGGACCGCCGCGCCGCCCAGCGCGCAGCCGACGACACCCGCCGCACCGCGCGTGCCCTGCGCGCCGAGCGCTCCGAGATCGCCGGCGCCCCCGACGACGTACCGGCGGCGGACGAGGGCGCCCCGCAGACGTCCCTGCCCGCCCTGCGCGAGGCCTACCGGGCCGCCTCCCAGGTCTATGAGAAGGTCGGCGTCGGCGCCGACCTGCGCGCCGAGCAGGCTCGCGCGGAGAGCGACGAGAGCGCCTCCCTCGCCGAACTGGACCGGCTCAGCAACAAGGTCCGCACCCGCGCCGAACAGCTGCTCCAGTCACCCGACGGCTCCGACGGTCCCTCCCGGCAGGCCGCCGTCGCACGTGCCGAGGAGCTGGTGCAGCTCCTGGAGACCCGGATGTCGACCGCGAGCGAACAGCTCGGCCGGCTGCGCGGCGAGGCGGAGCGGCACGCCCCCGAGGACGGCGAGGTGCACACCGACCTGGCCGCGGAACTCGTCCCGCGCGACGCCGAGCACGCCCAGGCCCTCCTGCGCACCGCCACGGCCGAACTCGCCACCCGCACCGAGGCACTGGCCGAGGCCCGGGAGGCCCACGCCGAGCTGCTCGACACCCACCGGGCCGCCGAGGACGCGGCCGGCGGCTTCGACGAGATCGCCGCGATGCTCCGCGATCTGCTGCGCGAGCACACCCCCGAGGAGGACCAGGAGGAGCCGGAGCCGTACCCCGGCGGCCTGGAGGAGGCCCGGCACTCGGCCGCCGAGGCCCGCCGCTCGCTGCGCGGCTGCTCCGCCGACCTGTCCGCCGCCGAGTCGGCCGTGCGCGAGGCGAGCGACGTGCTCGTCCGGCACGCCAACTCCACGCGCTACGAACAGGTCCGGACCCCGGCACGGCAGCAGATCCGTGAGCTGCCCGCCTCCGCGCTGCCCGAGCACGCTCAGCGGTGGGCGGAGGCGTTCGCGCCTCGACTTCGTGTCCTCACCGACGAGCTGGCGCAGCTGGAGCGCAACCGGGACTCGATCGTGGACCGGCTGAGGGGCCTGGTCGAGTCGGCGCTGGCCACCCTGCGCTCCGCCCAGCGGCTCTCCCGTCTCCCGGAGGGGCTCGGCGAGTGGTCCGGGCAGGAGTTCCTGCGCATCCGCTTCGAGGAGCCCGACCAGGCCACGCTCACCGAGCGGCTCGGCGAGGTCATCGACGAGGCCACGCGCGCGGCCGTCAAGAAGAACTCCGACCTGCGCCGGGACGGCATGTCCCTGCTGCTGCGCGGAGTCGCTGCGGCGCTGCAGCCGAAGGGCGTGGCCGTCGAGATCCTCAAGCCCGACGCCGTACTGCGTGCCGAGCGCGTGCCCGTCGGGCAGATGGGCGACGTGTTCTCGGGTGGTCAGCTGCTGACCGCCGCCATCGCCCTGTACTGCACGATGGCGGCCCTGCGGTCGAACGACCGGGGCCGTGACAAGCAGCGGCACGCCGGCACGCTGTTCCTGGACAACCCCATCGGCCGCGCCAACGCGACGTACCTGCTGGAGCTGCAGCGGGCCGTCTCGGACGCGCTGGGCGTCCAACTGCTGTACACCACCGGCCTGTTCGACACGACCGCGCTCGCCGAGTTCCCGCTGGTCATCCGGCTGCGCAACGACGCCGACTTGAGGGCGGGCCTGAAGTACATCAGCGTGGAGGAACACCTCCGGCCCGGACTGCCGCAGCAGCCCCAGGCCGGCGAGGCGGTGCACAGCGAGATCACGGCGACGCGGATGTTCAAGAAGCCGGCAGCCGCAACGCCCTGAGGGGCGCGGGGGCGGGTGCCGGCCGCCCGCAGGTCAGGAGTGCGACAGCTGCCCGGATCCGCCCTGCCGGCGTATCCGCTCCTGCTCCCGCACGGCGGCCCGCTCCTGACGCCGGCGGGCCCGGCGCTCGCGGCGCAGCGTCCGGGCCGTACTGCTCGGCTCGGAGACCACTCCGTTGCGCTGGTTCCACACCTGGCGGGTCACCCACACGTCGACCACGGCCCACGTGGCCACCACCGTGCCGGCCACGCTGCTGATGACCATCGGGAACGCCAGCCAGGACCCGGCCAGCGTGCACAGGAACGCCACCATGGCCTGGATCAGCGTCACCGCGATGATCAGCACCGCCCGCACCGCCGCCGTACGCACCGGGTCGGGCATCCGGCGCCGGCGGGCCGGCTCCTCGATCCACAGCAGCCGCTGATACGGCTGCTCCTCCCCGTCGGTGGACTCTCCGTCGCCCCCGAGCGCCGGAATGTCGCGATCCGGCGCCTCGTTCCCCCGCCGCGTCGCCGAGCGCACCGCCACGCTCTCCTCGGACGCCCCGCGCCGCTCCGCCGTGCCCATCACCGTGTCACTCCCCACCGCCGGCAGACCGCTCACCCGATGTCCGTGGACACCGACTCCCCAGTGGCTGCCCGGCTTGCGCTGTTTTACGCCGCCGGGGTGCGGGATGCGGCTCCTGTGGCCGATTCCGCCCCCATTTCCCGTAGAGAAAGACGAACAACCACCCTCGAAGATTCCCTACTTGCGAAAAATTCCAGCCAACTGACTGTCCGTGCAGCTTCGGCCCGTCCCGTCGCGGGCACCCACATCCCGGGTGCAATCTCCCGCAATGCCCGGACAACTCGCCATGTCTCGCCGCCGGTGCGGAAGTTCACCCTCCGGACATGTCTTCGAGTTACCTGTGGGGCGGTAGTAGGCTCGCGCACGTTTGCTGACGGACATGTACCCCCGACCGGCGGGGGTCGAGCTGGGGGAGGCCATGCGCTTTCGCGGGAAGTCGATCCGCCGGAAGATCGTGGCGCTGCTTCTCGTGCCGCTGGTGTCCCTGACTGCCGTCTGGGGCTTCGCCACGGTGCTCACGGGGCGTGAGGTCACCCGGCTCTTCCATGTGTCCGACATCGTCCAGAAGGTCGCCTATCCCACCGAGGACACCGTCCGCGGCCTGCAGCAGGAACGTCGTCAGACCCTCGTCTACCTCGCCGACCCGCGCGCGGCCGACGCCCTCACGGCGCTGCACCGCACCCGCACCGCCACCGACCGGGCCGTCGCCGACATCCGCAGGAACGCCGAGGACCGCAACGTCCGCGACGCCATGGACGCGGCCGACGACGAGCGCCTCACCACCGTCCTGGACGCCTTCGACAGCCTCGACTCCCTGCGCCGCAGCGTGGAGCAGCGCACGGTCGACCGCGCCCAGGCGCTCGACCGCTACAACCGGCTCGTCGACCCCTGCTACACCCTGCTGGACGCCCTCGACGGCATCGACGACGTCGACATGGACAAGCAGGCCCGGGCCCTCGTCAACGTGAACCGCGCCCGCGAACTGCTCTCCCGCGAGGACGCCCTGCTCGGCTCGGCGCTCGTCGTCGGCACGCTCTCCCACGACGAGACCCGCGACATCTCCGACCTCGTCGCCCAGCGCACCCTCCTGTACGACATCAGCCTGCCGCTGCTGCCCGCCTCGGAGCGCGAACGGTACGAACGCTTCTGGAAGAACGCCACCACCGCCCCGCTGCGTGTGGCCGAACGGACCGCCATCGGCACCGATTCCGGAGCCCCGCGCGGTGTCACGGCCCAGAGCTGGGACTCGACCGCGGCGAGCGTGCTCGACGAACTCGGCACCCTGGACGACCAGGTCGGCGACCGCTTCCAGGACCGCACGGAGCCCGTGGCCATGGGCGTGATCGTGCAGGCCGCCGTCGCCGGTGTCCTCGGCCTCCTCGCCGTCCTGGTCTCCGTCGTCCTGTCCGTGCGCATCGGCCGCAGTCTCATCCGTGACCTGCGGCAGCTGCGCCTGGAGGCGCACGAGGCGTCCGGTGTGCGGCTGCCCAGCGTGATGCGCAGACTCTCCGTCGGGGAACAGATCGACGTCGAGACCGAGGTGCCCAGGCTGGAGTACGACAAGAACGAGATCGGCGAGGTCGGCCAGGCCCTCAACACCCTCCAGCGCGCAGCCGTCGAGGCCGCCGTCAAGCAGGCCGAACTGCGAGCCGGCGTCTCCGAGGTCTTCGTCAACCTCGCCCGCCGCAGCCAGGTCCTCCTGCACAAGCAACTCACCCTGCTCGACACCATGGAGCGCAGGACCGAGGACACCGACGAACTCGCCGACCTGTTCCGACTGGACCACCTCACCACCCGTATGCGCCGCCACGCCGAGGGACTGGTGATCCTCTCCGGCGCCGCGCCGTCGCGGCAGTGGCGCCGCCCGGTGCAGCTGATGGACATCGTCCGGGCAGCCGTCGCCGAGGTCGAGGACTACGAGCGCATCGAGGTACGGCGCCTGGCACGGGTCGCGGTCACCGGTCCGGCCGTCGCCGACGTCACCCACCTCGTGGCCGAACTCCTGGAGAACGCCACGGTCTTCTCGCCGCCGCACACGGCCGTCCAGGTCCTCGGCGAGCGGGTCGCCAACGGCTTCACCCTGGAGATCCACGACCGCGGACTCGGCATGACGGCCGAGGCGCTGCTCGACGCCAACCTCCGGCTCGCCGAGACCCCCGAGTTCGAACTCTCGGACACGGACCGGCTCGGCCTGTTCGTGGTCAGCCGTCTCGCCCAGCGCCAGAACGTCCGCGTCTCCCTGCAGCCGTCGCCCTACGGCGGCACCACCGCCGTCGTGTTCGTCCCCGATGCGCTGCTGACCGACGACGTCCCGGACACCAACGGCATCGGTTTCCGCCTCGACCGCCCCTCGAAGGAGGCCGAGCCGGCGGCGAGCCTCACCCCCGCCCGGTCGCAGGCCCCGGTGCAGCTGCCCGGCCTGCCGACCTCCCTGCTCGACGGTCCGGTCGAGCTGGAGGCTCCCGTGGACCTGGACGCCATCGACGACTTCCCGGGTGCCCTGACCGACGAGGAGAGCGAGCGCGGCGGCCTGTTCCGACCCCGCCGCTCCCGCGGCCGCGCCGAGGACGAGCCGGCCTCCCGGCTGATCGAGCCCCATCAGCCCGCCTCCCCGCGCGTCGACGACACCCCGGCCGGCGACCGCTCCGGCGGACCCGTGCCGCTGCCCCGGCGCCAGACGCCGAAGCTGGTCAGCTCGCACGGCAGGCCCGTGACCGAGCAGCGGTCCCGCCGCGGCGAACCGGACGAGCAGCCGGCCGCCGGGCCGCGCCGCCCCGACACCGGGGGACTGGCTCCCCTGCCCGCCCGCCGCCGCGGCGAGGCGGCCCGGCGCACCGGACTCGCCGACCGCGTCGACGAGCGCACGGCCACCGCGTCCGGCGGCGGGAACCAGACCTCCGAAGCACCGGCGCTGCCCAGACGGCCCCGGCCCGCGGCGGCCGCTTCCGGCGGCGGCCAGGACGACGGCGTCCCGCCCGCCGGCGGCGCGGCCTCCGGGCCGCTGCCCCGGCGGGTACGACAGGCCAACCTGGCCCCGCAGCTGAAGAAGGAGGCCGAACGGCTCCCGGAACGCGCGGCGCAGCCCGCCGACCGCGACGCCGACGAGGTCCGCAGCCGGATGGCCTCGCTCCAGCGGGGCTGGCAGCGTGGCCGTGAGGAGAACGCCGCGGGCGACGCCCGGAACGGCACAGCACCAGGAACGACTAAGGGGGACGGTCGATGACCGCACCGAAGGCCACCGGCCACACGGAGACCAACAAGGGCGAGCTGAACTGGCTCCTGGACGAGCTCGTCGACCGGGTCGCCAGCATCCGCAAGGCCGTCGTGCTCTCCGGCGACGGTCTGCCCACGGGCGTGTCCAAGGACCTGACCAGGGAGGACAGCGAGCACCTGGCCGCGGTCGCGTCCGGCTTCCACAGCCTCGCCAAGGGCGTGGGCCGGCACTTCGAGGCGGGCAGCGTGCGGCAGACCGTGGTCGAGCTCGACGACGCGTTCCTGTTCGTCACCGCCGCCGGGGACGGCAGCTGCCTCGCGGTCCTCTCGGACGCCGACTCCGACGTCGGGCAGGTCGCCTACGAGATGACGCTGCTGGTCAAGCGGGTCGGTGTGCATCTGGGCGCCGCTCCGCGCACCGATCTGCCCGCAGGCGGGTAGTGGGATGACATGAGCGTAGACGGTCAGGGTAGAAGCCACTGGTTCGACGACGAGGCCGGACCGGTCGTCCGTCCGTACGCCATGACGCGCGGCCGCACCACCAGTGCGGCCCAGCACCGCCTCGATCTGATCGCGGTGGTCGTCACCGAAACCGACGCCGGGGACCCGGAGACGGACCCGACGCTCTCCCCGGAACACGTGGAGATCGTCGGGCTCTGCCGTACGGCACCGCAGTCGCTCGCGGAACTCGCCGCGGAGCTCGACCTTCCCATCGGGGTGGTGCGCGTCCTCATCGGGGACCTCGTGCACGCGGAATTCGTCCATGTGACGCGGCCGGTGCCCCCGGCGGAGCTGCCGGACGAGAGTATTCTGCGCGACGTGATCAACGGCCTCCGGGCGCTGTGACCGGCGCGGAAGCGGAGTAGTGACGTGACTGGCTGGCAGTTCTGGGTCGACCGAGGCGGCACCTTCACCGACATCGTCGCGCGTCGCCCGGACGGCCGCCTGCTCACGCACAAACTGCTCTCCGACAACCCCGCCCGGTACGCGGACGCGGCTGTCGCCGGCGTACGGGAACTGCTCGACGGTGCCCCGCAGCCCATCGACGCCGTCCGCATGGGCACCACGGTCGCCACCAACGCCCTGCTGGAACGCAAGGGCGAGCGCACCCTCCTGGTGATCACCCGCGGCTTCCGCGACGCCCTGCGCATCGCCTACCAGAACCGCCCGAGCATCTTCGCCCGCCGCATCGAACTGCCCGAGCTGCTCTACGAACGCGTGATCGAGGCCGACGAGCGCATCGCCGCCGACGGCACCGTCCTGCGAGCCCCCGACCTCGACGCCCTCGCGGGCCCTCTCCGGCAGGCGTACGACGACGGGATCCGCGCGGTCGCCGTCGTCTGCCTCCACAGCCACCTCCACCCCGCCCACGAACACGCCATCGGCGACCTCGCAGCCCGCACCGGCTTCCCGCAGATCTCGCTGTCCAGCGAGACCAGCCCCCTCATGAAGCTCGTCCCGCGCGGGGACACCGCCGTCGTCGACGCCTACCTTTCGCCCGTGCTGCACCGCTACGTCCGGCACGTCGCCGACGAACTCCGCGGTGTGCGGCTGATGTTCATGCAGTCCAACGGCGGGCTCACCGAGGCGGGACAGTTCCGGGGCAAGGACGCCATCCTCTCCGGCCCGGCCGGCGGCATCGTCGGCATGGCCCGCATGTCGCAGCGCGCCGGATTCGACCGCGTCATCGGCTTCGACATGGGCGGCACCTCCACCGACGTCTCGCACTTCGCCGGCGAGTACGAGCGCGTCTTCACCACCCAGATCGCGGGCGTCCGGCTGCGCGCCCCCATGCTGGACATCCACACCGTCGCCGCGGGCGGCGGTTCCGTGCTCCACTTCGACGGCTCCCGCTACCGCGTCGGCCCCGACTCGGCGGGCGCCGACCCCGGCCCCGCCTGCTACCGTGCCGGCGGCCCTCTCACCGTCACCGACGCCAACCTGGTGCTCGGCCGCATCCAACCCGCCCACTTCCCCACAGTGTTCGGCCCGGACGGCGACCAGCCGCTGGACGCGGCCCTGGTCCGCGAACGCTTCACCGCCCTCGCACGCGAGATCCGCGAGCGGACCGGCGACGACCGCACCCCCGAACAGGTGGCCGAGGGCTACCTGCAGATCGCCGTCTCCAACATCGCCAACGCCGTGAAGCGGATCTCCGTCCAGAAGGGCCATGACGTCACCCGCTACGCCCTCACCACCTTCGGTGGCGCGGGTGGCCAGCACGCGTGCAGCGTCGCGGACTCGCTCGGCATCGGCACCGTCCTGGTGCCGCCCATGGCCGGTCTCCTCTCCGCCCTCGGTATCGGCCTCGCCGACACCACGGCCATGCGAGAACAGTCCGTCGAGGCACCCCTGGAGTCCGCATCGATGCCCGGCATCCGCAAGACGGCCGACGACCTGGAGGCCGCCGCGCGCGCCGAACTCCTCGCCGAAGACGTCCCGGAGGACCGCGTCGAGATCACCCGCCGCGCCCAGCTGCGCTACGACGGCACGGACACCACCCTCACCGTCGAGCTCACTGAGCCCGACACCATGCGGCACGCCTTCGAAGAACGTCATCGCGCCACGTACTCCTTCACGCTCGACCGCCCGATCGTCGTCGAAGCCCTCTCCGTCGAAGCCACCGGCATCACCGCACCCCCCGATCTCTCCGCCCTCGCCCCGTACGAAGGCCACCCCGCCGCCCCCGAGACCGCCCGCCTCCACACCGGCGGCATCTGGCGCGACGTACCCCTCCACCGCCGGGAGGCCCTTCCGCCCGGCGAGACCGTCACCGGACCCGCGGTCATCACCGAGGCCGGCGCCACGACCGTCGTCGACGACGGCTGGCAGGCCGCTGCGACCGACGACGGGCATCTGCTCATGGAACGCGCGACGATTACGCAGAGTTCCGACCTCGACACAAAAGCCGACCCGGTTCTGCTTGAGGTCTTCAACAACCTCTTCATGTCGATCGCCGAGCAGATGGGCGCCCGGCTGGAGTCCACGGCCCAGTCCGTCAACATCAAGGAGCGTCTGGACTTCTCCTGCGCCCTGTTCGACCCGGACGGAAACCTGGTGGCCAACGCGCCCCACATCCCCGTCCACCTGGGCTCCATGGGCACCAGCGTCAAAGAGGTCATCCGGCGCCGCGGCACGTCGATGCGCCCCGGCGACACCTACGCCGTCAACGACCCGTACCACGGCGGCACCCACCTGCCCGACGTCACCGTGATCACCCCGGTCTTCGAGACCGACTCCGCG
Organism: Streptomyces sp. NPDC044064; assembly: GCF_056434245.1. Classification (NCBI taxonomy): domain Bacteria; kingdom Bacillati; phylum Actinomycetota; class Actinomycetes; order Kitasatosporales; family Streptomycetaceae; genus Streptomyces; species Streptomyces sp. NPDC044064. The sequence goes on along the minus strand of NZ_JBWKFN010000029.1, from coordinate 17,116 downwards.
ACGGACACGGAGAGTGAGCCCAAGATCCTCTTCCACGTCGCCTCCCGTGGCCACCACGCCGAGATCGGCGGCATCGCCCCCGGCTCCATGCCCGCCCACAGCAGGACCATCGAGGAGGAGGGCGTCCTCTTCGACGACTGGCTGCTCGCCGAGAGCGGCCGCTTCCGCGAGGAGGAGACCCTCCGCCTGCTCACCGAGGCGCCCCACCCTTCCCGCAACGTCCGCACCAACCTCGCCGACCTGCGCGCCCAGATCGCCGCCAACCGCAAGGGCGTCGACGAAGTCCGCCGCATGATCGAGGAGTTCGGCCTCGACGTCGTGCAGGCCTACATGCGGCACGTCCAGGACAACGCGGAGGAAGCGGTCCGCCGGGTCATCGACGCCCTGGCCGACGGGGAGTACGCCTACGAGACGGACTCCGGCGCCGTCATCCGCGTCAGCGTGCGCGTCGACCGTGCGCAGCGCCGCGCCACCATCGACTTCACCGGCACCTCCGCACAGCTCGACACCAACTTCAACGCCCCCTTCTCGGTGGTCAACGCGGCCGTCCTGTACGTCTTCCGCACGCTGGTCGCCGACGACATCCCGCTCAACGACGGCTGTCTGCGTCCCCTGGACATCGTCGTACCGCCCGGCTCGATGCTCGCTCCCGAGCCGCCCGCCGCCGTCGTCGCGGGCAACGTCGAGACCTCCCAGGCCATCACCGGCGCCCTGTACGCCGCGCTGGGTGTCCAGGCCGAGGGCTCCGGGACCATGAACAACGTGACCTTCGGCAACGACCGCCACCAGTACTACGAGACGGTCGCCTCCGGATCCGGCGCCGGCGAAGGCTTCCCCGGCGCCGACGTCGTGCAGACGCACATGACCAACTCGCGGCTCACCGACCCCGAAGTGCTGGAGTGGCGGCTGCCCGTCAGGCTCGAGGAGTTCGCCGTCCGGCGGGGGAGCGGCGGCGCCGGACGCCGGCGCGGCGGGGACGGTGCCGTGCGCCGCATCCGCTTCCTCGAACCCATGACCGTCTCCACGCTCTCCCAGCACCGCCGCGTGCCGCCGTACGGCATGGCCGGCGGCGAGCCCGGCGCGCTCGGCGCCAACCGGGTGGAGCGGGCCGACGGCACGGTCACCGAACTCGGCGGAAGCGGATCGGCCGACGTCGGTCCCGGCGACGTACTCGTCATCGAAACCCCCGGTGGCGGCGGCTACGGCCGACCGTCGCCCGACCACCATCAAGCAGGAGAAGAGATCGATGATCCTCGGGCGTACTGAACGCGGCATGCCCCCGGTCGAGCCCGTCACGCTCAAGATCCTGGTGGCCGGCGGCTTCGGCGTGGGCAAGACGACCCTCGTCGGCGCGGTCAGCGAGATCAGGCCGCTGCGCACCGAGGAGTCGCTGACCGAGGCAGGGCGCCCGGTCGACGACACCAGCGGTGTGGAGGGCAAGCACACCACCACCGTGGCCATGGACTTCGGCCGTATCACCCTGCGCGAGGACCTCGTGCTGTACCTGTTCGGAACGCCCGGGCAGGAACGGTTCTGGTTCATGTGGGACGAGTTGTCCGAGGGCTCGCTCGGCGCCGTGGTTCTCGCCGACACGCGCCGCCTGGAAGACTGCTTCGCCGCCGTCGACTACTTCGAGCGGCGCGGCATACCCTTCGTCGTCGGCGTCAACTGCTTCGAGGGGGCGGCCCGTTACCCCGCCGACGCCGTCCGCCAGGCCCTCGACCTGGACGGCGGCGTGCCGGTCCTGCTGACCGACGCCCGCGACCGGGAGTCGGTCAAGGAGGTCCTCATCGGTGTCGTCCAGCATGCGATGGAGTACGCGGCCGAACGCCGCCAGGCCCTCACCACCTGAGCCACGGCACGGCCCGTACCCCCGCCGACAGGGGTACGGGCCGTGGTCCATGGGCGGGGGCCGCACGCGCGTGTGGCGCGCGCGACTCCTAGGCTTCGTCGTCCGCCAGCCAGCCGAGGCTCTTCTCCACGGCCTTGCGCCAGTTGCGGTACTCGCGGTCACGCGCCGACGCCTCCATCGCCGGCGTCCACTCCGCGTCCTTCTGCCAGTGCGACTTCAGCTCGTCCAGGTCGTTCCAGACGCCCGTCGCCAGGCCGGCCGCGTAGGCGGCGCCCAGGCAGGTGGTCTCGGAGACCCGGGGCCGGATCACCGGCACGCCGAGCACGTCCGCCTGGTGCTGCATGAGCAGGTTGTTCTTCGTCATGCCGCCGTCGACCTTCAGGGTCGTGATCCGCACCCCGGAGTCCTGGTACATGGCGTCCACGACCTCCCTCGTCTGCCAGCTCGTCGCCTCCAGCACCGCGCGCGCCAGGTGGGCCTTGGTGACGTACCGGGTCAGTCCGGTGACGACCCCGCGCGCGTCGGAGCGCCAGTAGGGAGCGAACAGCCCCGAGAAGGCGGGCACGATGTAGGCGCCGCCGTTGTCCTCGACGCTCGCCGCCAGGGTCTCGATCTCGTCGGCGCTCCGGATGATGCCGAGCTGGTCGCGGAACCACTGGACCAGCGCACCCGTTATCGCTATGGACCCCTCAAGGCAGTACACCGGCGCCTCACCGCCGATCTTGTAGCCCATCGTCGTCAGCAGTCCGCTCTTGGACGGCACCGGCCGGTCACCGGTGTTGAGCAGCAGGAAGCTGCCGGTGCCGTACGTGTTCTTCGCGGTGCCGACGTCGTAGCAGGCCTGCCCGAACACGGCGGCCTGCTGGTCGCCCAGCGCCGAGGCCACGGGTACACCGGCCAGCTGACCGACGGCGGTGCCGTACACCTCGGCGGACGACCTGATCTCGGGCAGGACCGCCTCGGGCACGTTCATCGCGGAGAGGATGGCGGGATCCCACTGGAGAGTCTCCAGGTTCATCAGCATGGTGCGGCCGGCGTTCGTGACGTCGGTGACGTGCCGGCCGCCTTCCGTGCCGCCGGTGAGGTTCCAGATCAGCCAGGAGTCGATGGTGCCGAAGGCGATCTCGCCGCGCTCGGCGCGGTCCCTGAGGCCCGGCACGTTGTCCAGCAGCCAGGCCGCCTTGGGCCCGGAGAAGTAGCTGGCCAGCGGCAGTCCGGTCTGCTCGCGGAAGCGGTCCTGGCCGTCGGCGCCGCCCAGTTCGTTGCACAACGCCGCGGTACGGGTGTCCTGCCAGACGATCGCGTTGTGCACGGGCTTGCCCGTGGCGCGGTCCCACAGGACCGTGGTCTCCCGCTGGTTCGTGATGCCGAGGGCGCTCAACTGGTCGGCGCGCAGCCCGGCCTTGGCGAGCGCTCCCGCCACCACGGCCTGCACCTTGGACCAGATCTCGGTGGCGTCGTGCTCCACCCAGCCCGGCTTGGGGAAGATCTGGCGGTGCTCGCGCTGGTCCACTGCGACGATCGCACCGCCGTGGTCGAAGATGATGCAGCGGCTGGACGTGGTGCCCTGGTCGATGGCGGCGACGTACTTCTCGGCGGAATCCGTCATGGCTGTCCCTGGGTCGCTGGGTCGGGTCGCTGGGTCAGAAGGCCACGTTGTAGACGAGGCCTGCGAGTGCCCCGCCGATCAGCGGGCCGACGACCGGGATCCAGGCGTAACCCCAGTCGGACGTGCCCTTGTTCGGGATCGGCAGGAAGGTGTGCATGATGCGCGGGCCCAGGTCACGTGCCGGGTTGATGGCGTATCCGGTGGGCCCGCCGAGGGAGAGTCCGATACCCACGACGAGCAGCGAGACGATCAGGACCGTGACGCCGGACTCGCCGAGCCCCTTCGTCAGCCCGAAGGCGAGGATCGGCAGCACGAGGGCCATTGTCGCGATGATCTCGGTGATGAGGTTGGCGACCGGGTTCCGGATCTCCGGGATGGTCGAGAAGATGCCGAGAGTCGCCACCGGCTCGTCGGCGCTGCCCTCGGCCGTGCCCTCCCGGTGGACGTTGGCCTGGAACTGCGCGAGATACACCAGGTAGGCGAGGACGGCGCCCAGCATCGCGCCGACGATCTGGCCGAGCAGATAGATCCAGACCTTGTCCCACTTGCCCGTGTCCACGGCGATGCCGATGGTGACCGCGGGATTGAGCTGGCCGCCGGAGAGGGGAGCGGCGGTGTACGCGCCCGCGAGCACGCCGAATCCCCAGCCGAACGCGATGACGACCCAGCCGGACGCGCGGGCCTTGGAGTGTCTGAGAGTGACGGCGGCACAGACACCGGCACCGAACAGGATCAGGATCGCGGTGCCGATGACTTCGCCGATGAAAATGTCTCCGTTGCTCATGGCGGCTCCCTAGGCGCCGGTCCGGGGCGAGCACCCCGGCCCTCCGTGCAGGAACGGTTCCTTTGGCGACTTCAGCCGAAGGCAGGAAGGGCCCCGTGCCCCGCCCGGCGTCCGTGACGAGCGTGCTTTCGCAGCCGGATCGCCTCTGGGGACGGGCCGCAGAGCAGCACAAGGCCCGTGGCGCAGTGCCTGATTACGCGGAGAATGTACGGCGGTGTCGGCTGACACCCGGAAGTGTTCACCGGCACCACGGGACCGTCAAGGTTGCTGACGGCAACGGTGACAGCGGTTGCCCGGGAACGGCGGCCGACCGCTTCCTTCCCGCAGGCGGACACCCAATGGCCTTATACAGCCGGTCCGTTCATCCAAGAGGCTCGACCGCCGCGTACCCCGCCTGGGCCGGGGTCGCCCCCGTGCCGCGCCGGATCTCGTGTCCGGGCAGCCCCGCGCGCGCGAGCACCCAGCTGGTGCCGCGCAGCGCCTTCGCCGCCTTCTTCAGCGGAGCGAGATGCGCGGCGGCCTGCCGGTGGTCGGACACGCTGCCGGGCAGGCACACGACGGTCGCGAGTGACAGCGTGACGGGACGCCCGCCCGCCGACCAGGGGGCGTCGAGTACCCCGGCGATCAGCGGCTCGAGCACCTCCTCCTCGGCCAGCAGCAGGAAGTCGTCGCCGCCGATGTGACCCACGCGCGCGTGCCGTGCCGCCGCCTGCTCCAGCGCCCGGCCCACCGAGCGGATCAGCTCGTCGCCCGCCGCGAATCCGGCACCGTCGTTGACCTGTTTGAAGTGGTCGATGTCCAGCCAGCTGAGCGCGAACGCACGCCCGTCGCCGATCCGCCGGTCCACCTCACTCGTGATCGCGTCCGAACCGGGCAGCCGGGTCAGCGGATTGAGCCCCGCCGCCTCCTCCACCCGGGTCTCGGCCAGTGCCCGTACGAGGTCCGCCAGCCGTACGACGCCCACGCACCGGCCGTGGTGGTCGACGACCGCCACGTCGTCCGAGGTGCGGTCGCGGCCGCCGATCGCCACCACGTCCAGCACCTCCCAGGCCGTGGCGTCGACACCCACCGTGCGCGGCGCGTCGCTCAGCTTGAAGGCGGGCCGGTCCGCGTACAGGGCGTGCCCGTACCGGCCGGACATCGACAGCAGGAAGCGGGACCGGTGCACCGACCGGACCGGCGCCCCGGCCTGGTCCACGAGCAGCACCCCGGAGACCTCCGGTGAGCCGGTCAGCAGCGCCCGTACCTGCCCGGCCGAGGCGGTGACCGGCAGCACGGCGGCGGGCCGCACGAACTCCCGTACCGACGGCCCGGGCCGGGGCATGGCCAGGACGCCGGGGGAGCGGGGCGGAACGTATACGTCCGCCGCAGGGATCCGGGCCGGCGGCGCGAACAGCTCGCCCTGGGCGAGCTGGGCACCGGCCGCCCGCGCGGCCGCGCACTGCAGCTCGGTCTCCACGCCCTCCACCGCCACCAGCGCGCCCAGCTGCTCGCACAGTGTCCGCATCGCCCGCACCATGGCCGGCCGGGACAGCAGAGAGCCGTCGAGCTTGATCAGGTCGGGGGAGAGGTCGGTGAGCAGCCGCAACGGCACGTCCCCGTCCCCGATGCCGTCCGCGCTGATCCGGAACCCCTGCTCGCGCAGCGAGGCCACCGCCTCCAGCAGTGCCCGCTGCGGCACGTGCGTGTAGGGCGGCACGATGTCGAGGGTCACCTCCCAGGGCATCCGCCCCACCGCGCGAACGGCGTCGTGCAGCGGGGTGAGGCCGCCGAGGTCGGCGAGCGTGGCCGCGAACACGTTGACGTGCAGCGGCAGCAGCGTCTCCTTGCGTGTTGCCGCCCGAAGCGCCAAGGCGGCCAGCCTGGCGTCGAGTTCGGGGTCACGACGAGCCTCGGCCAGGATGTCGCCGGTCTCCGGGCGTGCGAGTATCTCCAGTGCGGCGACCGCGCCCGTCCTCAGGTTGACCACTGGCTGGAAGGCGAAGCGGAGAGTATCCGTCCAGGAGTGCACGGGAGCATGATTGCGCTGCCCGCTTACGCCCAGGGGCAGTTCATGAGACGTTCACGCAGGATTCCGGGGTGATCACACAGCGTGGACAGCCTCATGCGTCTCTCCCGTTGCACGGTGCCCGGGCGGGGCACCGCTCACCGCACCACGACCACCGACGACCCGTGCCCGAACAGGCCCTGGTTCGCCGTGATCCCGACGCGCGCCCCGGCGATCTGCCGGTCGCCTGCCGCCTCCCTCAACTGCCACGTCACCTCGCAGACCTGGGCGATGGCCTGGGCCGGTACCGCTTCGCCGAAGGAGGCCAGCCCGCCACTGGTGTTGACGGGTATCCGGCCGCCCGGGGCCGTCGCGCCCTCCCGCAGGAGTTTCGCGCCCTCGCCCTCGCCGCACAGTCCCAGATCCTCGTACCACTGAAGTTCCAGCGCGGTCGACAGGTCGTACACCTCCGCCAGGGACAGGTCCTCGGGGCCGATGCCCGCCTCCTCGTAGGCGGTTCGGGCGATGGACGCCCGGAAGGTCTGGTCCGGTGCCGGCACCGCGACGGCGGAGTCCGTGGCGATGTCCGGCAGGTCCAGCACCGTGTTCGGGAACCGTGGGGTCACCGTCGACACGGCCCGGATCCGCACCGGCCGCGCCGCACCGTGCCGGCGCGCGAAGTCCAGGCTGGACAGCACCAGCGCGGCGCCGCCGTCGGAGGTCGCGCAGATGTCGAGAAGCCGCAGCGGATCGGCCACCACGGCGGAGGCGGCCACCTCCTCGGCGGTGACCCGCTTGCGGTAGCGCGCGTACGGGTTGAGCGCGCCCAGGGTCGCGTTCTTCACCTTGACCAGCGCGAAGTCCTCCGGGGTGTCCCCGTGCACGGCCATCCGCCGGCGCGCGTACAACCCGAAGTACGTCGGGTTGGTCGCGCCCAGCAGGCGGAAGCGCAGCCAGTCCGGATCGTCGGGACGGTCCCCGCCCGTCGGCCGGAAGAACCCCTTGGGCGCGGCGTCCGCCCCCACCACGAGCACGACGTCCGCGAGCCCGGCGAGGATCTGCGCCCGCGCGGTCGCGATCGCCTGCGCGCCGGAGGCACACGCCGCGTACACACTGGCGACCCGGGCTCCCTGCCAGCCCAGGGCCTTGGCGAACGTCGCCCCCGCCACATAGCCCGGATATCCGCCACGCACCGTGTCCGCGCCCACGACCGAGCCGACATCCGGCCAGTCGACACCGGCGTCGGCGAGGGCCGCCCGGGCCGCCGCCGTGCCGTACTCGACGAAGCTGCGCCCCCACTTGCCCCAGGGGTGCATGCCCACTCCGAGCACCGCCACGTCCGCCGTCATGCCGTCACCCCCGTCGGCCGCCACTGCCAGATCGTCCAGGTCGTCTCCGTGTCCTCGTCGAGCACCCCGGGCACGACCTCCACCTCCATGCCCACCGTCAGATCGGCGACGGTGACCCCGGGAACCGCCTGTCCCAGCACCACGATCCGCTCGGATTCCAGCTCCACCGCGATCAACGCGTACGGCTCCCATGGAAGTTCCGGATTGCTCACATAGGGTGACGGAGGGCGGTAGCGGCTGTCCGTGTAGGACCAGATACGACCCGTTCGTGACAGGGGGACCTCCTCGAGGGCGGCGCCGCCCGCGCAGTGCGGATTGCGGCAGTGGACGTCCTCGCGTGGAAAGAAGACCGAGGCACACGACGTGCAACGGGTGCCCAGCAGCCGGAATTCGTCCCCCTCGCCGGTGAACCAGTCGGAGACCGCGGGTGTGCGTGTGCGCGTCAATGTTCCTCCCGGCAGAGTTATCTGACGATCCGTCAGGAGTCTGCCACGGGCATCCGGAAATGGGCAGGCGTCCCGGCGAACCGGGCGGCCCCTTCCGGCGTCGTGGTATCTGGAGGGGCGGCCGGGGCCGACGGGGGTGGTTCCGGACGCCCCTCCGGAACCAGTCGCGGTAACTGGTCGCCGTTGGCGGAACACGTCCTTCCTCTGATCGGATACAGTCCGCGCGTGTCCGAAATTCAGCACTCGACTGCCAACTCCGCGCCGGATTCACACTGTTCGAGCTGCGGAGCGCCCTACGGAGAGGGCGTCTCCGGTTGGCCGCGCGCCTGTCCGTCCTGCGGGACCGTCGCCTATCGCAACCCCCTGCCGGTCGCGATCGCGCTCCAGCCCGTGTACGACACCAAGGGCACCGCCCTGGTCGTCATCACCCGCACCATCGCCCCCGCGCGCGGAGGCACGGCACTGCCCGGCGGCTACATCGACGACCGGGAGGACTGGAGGCACGCCGTCGTCCGCGAGCTCAAGGAGGAGACGGGCATCGACGCGGCCGTCCGCGAGGTGCGCCTCGTGGACGCCATGAGCTCGCCCGACGGGCATCTGCTGCTGTTCGGACTCCTCCCGGAACGCCCGGCCGAAGGACTGCCGCCCTCCGGCGCCACGGACGAGACCGAGGGCTGGCACCTGCTGCGCAGGCCCGAGGAACTCGCCTTCCCGCTGCACACCGTGGCCGCGCGAGCATGGTTCGAGGGCCGCTACAGCTGAGCGGACCGCTCAGCCGAGCCCCCGAATGCGCACCGGGCGGGACGGCTCACCGGCTCCGTTCTCCCGCTCCCGGGTGACGACCACCCGCCGGCCCTGCCAGCGGGCGGAGTACCGCTCCATCTCCGGCTCGTCCCACCCGTCGCCCGGGTCCGGTACGACCAGCCCGCCCCCGGTGCGTCCCCGGGCGGGCGCCCAGACCTCCAGTTCGAGCCCGCCGTCCTCGCCGCGCACAGGAACGACCGCACCCGCGCGCGCGAGCACCGGAATCCGTGACATCGGCGCGTCGACCAGAACCTGTGCCGGCCCCTCGTACGCCTCCTCCGTCACCGTGTCGTACCAGCGGCCCCGCGGCAGCTGCACCGCACGCCGGTCCGCCCCCGGGTCCAGCACGGGCGCCACCAGAAGGCCGTCGCCCAGCAGGAACGCGTCCTCGCAGTCGCGCAGCGTGCGGTCCTCCGGCGCCCCCCACCACAGCGGCCGCACATAGGGCGCGCCGGTGCGCCGGGCCAGGTGGGCCAGCGTCATGAAGTACGGCAGCAGACGCCGGCGTTCGAGCAGCGCCGCACGCGTGTGCTCCAGCACCTCGGGGCCGAACTCCCAGGGCTCCCTGCGCCCCGCCCGCAGACTCGCGTGCGTGCGGAACAGCGGCAGGTACGCGCCGAGCTGGAACCACCGCAGATACAGCTCGGGCGACGGAGACCCGTCGAAGCCGCCGATGTCCGGCCCCGAGTAAGGCACGCCGCACAGGCCGAGTCCCAGCACCAGCGACAGGGACGCCCGCAGCCCCGGCCAGCCCGTCGCCACGTCTCCCGACCACGTCCCCCCGTAGCGGTGCATACCCGCCCAGCCGGACCGTGAGAACAGGAACGGCCGCTGCCGGGGCGACAGTTCGCGCAGTGCCTCGTAGCCCGCTCTGGCCATGCACAGCGCGTACACGTTGTGGGCCTCGCGATGGTCGCCGCCGCGCCCCTCCAGGGCGTGCCGGGCCGAACGGGGCAGCGTCGGCTCACCGAAGGCGTTGAACGACGTCGGCTCGTTCATGTCGTGCCAGAACCCCGCGAAGCCCTGTCCCAGCCGCTCCTCGTAGAGCCCGCCCCACCACTTGCGCACGCGCGCGTGTGTGAAGTCCGGGAAGACCGACTCGCCGGCCCACATCTCGCCCCGCACCGTCCGCCCCGCGGCGTCCCGCACGAACGCGTCCATCGCCGTCCCACTGTCGTAGACGGCGTTGCCCGGTGCGGCCTTCACCGCCGGGTCGACGATCGACACCACCCGGATCCCGTCCCGGCGCAGCTCCTCGGCGAGCCCCGGAAGCTTCGGGAAACGCTCCTGGTCCACGGTGAACACCTGGTGATCCGCGTAATGGTCGATGTCCAGGTGCACGGCGTCCAGCGGCAGACCGCGCTCCTGGTAGCCCGCGACGATCCGGCGCACCTCCTGCTCGCTGCCGAACCCCCAGCGCGCGTGGTGATGGCCGAGCGCCCACGCGGGCGGCAGCGCCGGCGCCCCGGTCAGCGAGGCCCAGGTGTGCAGCACTCGCGCGGGGGTGCCCACCATCACCCAGCCACGCAGCGGACCGCCGTCCATCCGCAGCTCACAGCGGCCCGCGCGGTCGTGTCCGGACCCCGCCCCCTCCTCGCCCTCCCGCAAGGTCACCGTGCCGTCCCACGATGTGTCGTGGAAGACCAGATGGGCCGCGGCGTCGGCCACCACGAGCTGCACCGGCATGGTCAGATACAGCGGATCGTCCCCGGGACCGAACGCCCGCCCCGGGTCGGTGTTCCACAACCGGTACGTGCCGTCCCGCAGCCGCGGACCCGCGGCGCGACCGCCCAGACCGAAGAAGCGGGCGTCCGCGGCCACCTCGGACCGCTGCATCCACCGAGCCGCACCCCCGCCGACCGGCTCCCACCAGCGCGGCGGCATGTCCCGCCGCAGCACCACGCCCCCGGGCGTGCACACCTCCAGCGCGCCGTGCCGGGAGACGACGACCGTCACCCGCTCGGCCACCACCCGCCAGCCGCCGTCCTTGTCCGGTTCCAGCACCACCCGCGGATCCGGCTCCGGACAGGACCCGGCGAGCGCGTACGACGGCTCCGGCTCCGCCCCGTCCCAGCCCCAGAAGACGGCCCCGTTCACCGCGACGGTGATCCGCAGCTCGGACCGGCCGAACCGGATCAGACCGCCCCCGGGCCCCGGCTCCACGCCCTGCACCTGCCCCGGCACCCGCGCGCGCTCGGCACCGCGCGGCGGCAGCCCCGCGGCGTCGATACGCCTCCTGCGCCACGCGGCGCGCACGGTACGCAACCCCTGAGCCGCCCTCCCCGAACCGACCACACTTATCGAACGCACCAGGTCACGACCGTCCATGCTGCTCACCCTGCCACTGACCGCCCCACGCGCGCGTGTCGTTCAACTGCCGTTCACCCGTGCCGGGACCACATCTTCACGACACGGACTATGTGGGGCGCACCCTGGTGTAGAAGTCGATCACATGGCATCGTCCCTGTCAGCCGCGTCACGCGCACACCCCAGCTCGTGCGCGGACCGACGCACACGACGCGCACAGCCCGGGAGCAGCCCCATGTCGACAGCGAACCCCCAGCCGCTCTGGCAGCCCGATCCCGAGCGGATCGCCCAGGCACGCATCACCGAGTTCCAGGCATGGGCCGCCGAGCACCACGGTGCCCCGGCCGAGGGGGGCTACCCGGCACTGCACCGGTGGTCCGTCGAAGAGCTGGACACCTTCTGGAAAGCCGTGACGCAGTGGTTCGACGTCCGGTTCGCGACCCCCTACGCGCGCGTGCTCGGCGACCGCTCGATGCCGGGCGCCGAGTGGTTCCCCGGAGCCACCCTCAACTACGCCGAGCACGCCCTGCGCGCGGCCGCCGACCGACCGGACGAGCCCGCCCTCCTGTACGTCGACGAGACCCATGAACCGCTCCCGGTGACCTGGTCCGAGCTGCGCCGCCAGGTGGCCTCCCTCGCCGCCGAACTCCGCGACCTCGGCGTCCGCCCCGGCGACCGCGTCAGCGGCTACCTCCCGAACATCCCCCAGGCCGTCGTCGCGCTCCTCGCCACGGCTGCCGTGGGCGGCGTATGGACCTCCTGCGCCCCCGACTTCGGCGCCCGCAGCGTCCTCGACCGCTTCCAGCAGGTCGAACCCGTCGTACTGTTCACCGTCGACGGCTACCGCTACGGCGGCAAGGAGCACGACCGCCGCGAGATCGTCGCCGAACTGCGCCGCGAGCTGCCCACGCTGCGCGCCGTCGTCCACATCCCGCTCCTCGGCACCGAGGCACCCGAGGGCGCCCTGGAATGGTCGGCGCTGACGGCCGCCGACACCGAACCCGTCTTCGAACAAGTCCCGTTCGACCACCCGCTGTGGGTCCTGTACTCCTCCGGTACGACCGGCCTGCCCAAGGCCATCGTCCAGTCCCAGGGCGGCATCCTCGTCGAGCACCTCAAGCAGCTCGGCCTGCACTGCGACCTCGGCCCCGAGGATCGTTTCTTCTGGTACACGTCGACCGGCTGGATGATGTGGAACTTCCTCGTCTCCGGCCTGCTCACCGGCACGACGATCGTCCTGTACGACGGCAGCCCCGGCTACCCGGACACGGGCGCCCAGTGGCGCATCGCCGAACGCACCGGAGCCACCCTCTACGGCACCTCGGCCGCCTACGTCATGGCCTGCCGCAAGGCGGACGTACACCCCTCCCGCGACTTCGACCTCTCCCGGGTGAAGTGCGTCGCCACCACCGGCTCCCCGCTGCCGCCGGACGGATTCCGCTGGCTGCACGACGAGGTCCGCGAGGACCTGTGGATCGCCTCCGTCAGCGGCGGCACTGACGTCTGCTCCTGCTTCGCCGGAGCCGTACCGACCCTGCCGGTGTACATCGGCGAACTCCAGGCGCCCGGCCTCGGCACGGATCTGCAGTCCTGGGACCCGAGCGGCAAGCCCCTTGTCGACGAGGTGGGCGAGCTGGTCGTCACCAACCCCATGCCCTCGATGCCCATCCACTTCTGGAACGACCCCGACGGCAGCCGCTACCACGACAGCTACTTCGACACCTACCCGGGCGTCTGGCGCCACGGCGACTGGATCACCCTGACCTCACGCGGCTCAGTGATCATCCACGGCCGCTCCGACTCCACCCTCAACCGGCAGGGCGTCCGCATGGGCTCGGCCGACATCTACGAAGTGGTCGAGCGCCTCCCCGAGATCAAGGAGTCCCTCGTCATCGGCATCGAGCAGCCCGACGGGGGCTACTGGATGCCCCTGTTCGTGCACCTGGTGCCCGGCGCCGTCCTGGACGAGGCACTCCTGAACCGCGTCAAGCAGGCCATCCGCGAACAGCTCTCACCACGCCACGTGCCCGACGAGATCATCGAGGTCCCGGGCGTCCCGCACACCCTCACCGGCAAGCGCATCGAGGTCCCGGTCAAGCGCCTCCTCCAGGGCACACCCCTGGAGAAGGCCGTCAACCCCGGCTCCATCGACAACCTCGGCCTGCTGGGCTTCTACGAGGAGCTGGCCCGCAAGCGCGCCTGACCCGCAGGCACCCCGCCGTCCCCCACCGGCCTCGGACTCGCCGAACACGGCAACGAAGTCCGAGGCCGGCCACGCGCCATCGCCCTGACCTGCGCAATCCAGTGCCGCCCGGTCCACGACCGCCTCCGGCCCAACCCGTTGTCAGTGCCGCCGGTTACTGTGAGTGAGCATTGATCGACTGCGCATTGGGGGAAACATGGCGCACACCGACCACCGGACCATGCGACGCGTCCTGCGCCGCGAAATCGCCGGCACCATCGGCCTGCTCACCGACGACCACGACTTCCGGGCCATGCGGCGCTACCGCAGCTTCGCCTTCGACGACCACACCATCTACCTCCAGCAGGTGGAAGCGCTCCTCAAGAGCCGCGCGGCACAGGGCAGCCACACCACACTGGCCCTCTTCGACCCCGAGGAGTACGCCGAATTCTGCGCCGGCACCGGCCTCGACGCGGAAGCCCCGGCCAGCCGCACCCGCTTCACCGCCGAACTCGCGGCCACCGGCCCGACCGTCCCCTACGACGGCAGCCCCCTCGCCACCCTCCTGCCCGCCCTCGTCGACGAGGCCGTACGGCAGGCCACCTGGGAGTACGCCACCACCCTCCTGACCCGCCTCGGCCCCTGCCGCACCTGCGGCGAGGACATCGGCCGCGCCGCCTTCACCCGCGCCTCCGACCTCCTCGCCCGCATCCTCGACACCGCCCCGCCCGGCGACCGGCACCTCGTCTGCAGCGTCTCCGGACCACCGGAAACACTCGTCTCCGTCCTTCACGTCGACGAGACCACCGACGGCACCACCGAACTCGACGAGGCCGAAGCCCTCGAATTCACCAGCGTCCTCGCCCTGGGCCTCGCCACCAGCAGCCCCGGTGGGCTCGTCATGCGCATCACCGCCGCCGGCTCCGCCGACCGTGTCTACGGCTGGCGAATCCGCGGTGCCGGACTCGAACCCCTCACCGCGTCCGAGGTCTTCGACGCCTACTGCACCGATGCCGAATCCGGTGACCTCATCTCCCCCGAGCCAGGCGTCGACTACTGCACACCGCCTCACCTCGGAGGGGAGAGCACGGCGCAGGGACACCGCCACTGAACGCGCCAGGGGCGTCCCACCCGAAGGCGGGACGCCCCTGAACCCGGCACAGGACGAGCGGCCGGCCGGACCGGCCGGACTACTCGCCGGACAGCACCGCCTGAGCCGCGCTGCGCGCCTCGTCGGCGCTGTCCGACGCACGGGCCGCCGCGGCGGCCCGCTCGCACTGGGCCAGCGTGTACTTCGCCAGCGTCGCCCGGACATAAGGAATCGACGCCGCACCCATGGACAGAGAGGTGACACCCAGACCCGTCAGCACACAGGCCAGCAGCGGATCGGACGCGGCCTCACCGCACACACCACAGCTCTTGCCCTCGGCCTTGGCCGCCTCGGCGGACAGCGCGACCAGGTCGAGCAGCGCGGGCTGCCACGGGTCCTGGAGCCGCGACACCGCACCCACCTGCCGGTCCGCCGCGAAGGTGTACTGAGCGAGGTCATTGGTCCCCAGCGACAGGAACTCGACCTCCTGCAGGATCGAACGCGCCCGCAGCGCGGCCGACGGGATCTCCACCATCGCGCCGAACTTGGCCCGCAGCCCCGCCTCACGACAGGCGTCCGCGAACGCCTTGGCGTCCGCACGGTCCGCCACCATGGGCGCCATGACCTCGAGGTAGACGGGCAGCCCCTCCGCGGCCTTCGCCAGCGCGGTCAGCTGCGTACGCAGGATCTCGGGGTGGTCCAGCAGCGTCCGCAGACCCCGCACACCCAGCGCCGGGTTCGGCTCGTCGGCGGGCGTAAGGAAGTCCAGCGGCTTGTCGGCGCCCGCGTCCAGCACGCGCACGACCACACGGCCCTCGGGGAACGCCTCCAGCACCTGCCGGTAGGCCTCCACCTGCTTCTGCTCGGACGGTGCGTTCTTGCTGTCGTCCAGGAACAGGAACTCGGTACGGAACAGACCGACACCCTCGGCCCCGGCCTCCACGGCCGCCGGCACGTCCGCCGGTCCGCCCACGTTGGCCAGCAGCGGCATCTTGTGCCCGTCGGCCGTGGCACCCGGGCCGGTCGAAGCGGCCAGCGCGGCCTTGCGCTCGGCAGCCGCGGCCTCCAGCTGCGCCTTCTTCTCCTCGCTCGGGTTCACAAAGATGTCGCCGGTGCTGCCGTCGACCGCGATCACCGTGCCCTCGGCCAGCTCACCGGCACCGGGCAGGGCCACGACGGCCGGCACCCCCAGCGCCCGCGCCAGGATCGCACTGTGACTGGTCGGGCCGCCCTCCTCGGTCACGAAACCGAGCACCAGAGTCGGGTCCAGCAGCGCGGTGTCGGCCGGAGCCAGATCGCGCGCCACCAGTACATAGGGCTCGTCACTGTCCGGGACACCCGGCATGGGAACGCCCAGCAGTCGCGCGACGATACGATTCCGCACGTCGTCGAGGTCGGCCACGCGCCCGGCGAGGTACTCCCCGGCACCGGCCAGCAGCTCGCGGTACGCCGCGAAAGCGTCGTACACCGCACGCTCCGCCGTGCTGCCGACGGCGATCCGCCGGTCCACGTCCGCCATCAGCTCGGGGTCCTGCGCCATCATGGCCTGCGCCTCGAGCACGGCCTGGGCCTCGCCCCCCGCCAGATTGCCGCGCGCCATCAGATCTGCCGCCACGGCGTCCACGGCCTGGCGCGCCCGCCCCTGTTCGCGCTCCGCCTCCTCCGCCGGGATCTGCTTGGCAGGCGGCTCGAGCACCGCCGTTCCCATGTGCCGAACCTCGCCGATCGCCACACCGTGGCTCACGCCGACGCCTCGCAGCGTTGTCTCCATCTCACCCGTCTCCGATAGTGCGGCGGGTCCCGCCGCCGCGGTGGTTGTCAGGTACGCCGTCCTGCGACGGCACTGTGGTCAGTTCCAGGAGAAGAGGCTGTCGCCGGCCTTTACGTCGCCGCTGTCACGGAGGTCGCCGAGGGACTCGGCGCTGGCCTCCAGCGCCACGACGGGGCATACCGGCGACTTGCCGGCGGCCTCGACCGCTGCCGGGTTCCAGCGGACGATGCTCTGACCACGCGTCACGGTGTCGCCCTTGTTGACGAGCACCTCGAAGCCCTCGCCGTTGAGCTGGACGGTGTCGATACCGAGGTGGGTGAGCACACCGTGCCCGTTTGCGTCGACCACCACGAAGGCGTGCGGGTGAAGGGAGACGATGACCCCGTCCACCGGCGCCACGGCCTCGGAGGGCTCACGCACGGGGTCGATCGCAGTGCCCGGGCCGACCATGGCCCCGGAGAAGACCGGATCCGGCACGGCGGCCAGTCCGATGGCGAGTCCAGCAAGAGGGGACGTCACGGTGGTCATGGGAAGCCTCCCAGGAGTGGAGCTGCGTGCGGGCCGTCACTGGCTGTCCCGGACGGCACTGAGCAGCAGCGTATGTCAGATGAAGTGGCGGTTCCGTATGGAAGCTACCAGGTAGTGGTCTAGACCACCAACCCCGTCGATTTGCACGTGGTTCCGGCGCCCGTGTACAGTCGTACTCCTGCTTGAGGGAGAGCGACGCGAAAGCGACTCTGTTAAGCAGCACCCAAACTCGTCAGATCCCCTCTCGGGATCACCTTCTGCATGTCTGCAGGACGGTGGTCAGGGAGGCGGAAAAACCCTGATAGAGTTTGGAACACCGAAGGGAAGCCCGGAGGAAAGCCCGAGAGGGTGAGTACAAAGGAAGCGACCGTTCCTTGAGAACTCAACAGCGTGCCAAAAATCAACGC